>CAMGMW010000032.1 GCA_946059285.1 uncultured Clostridia bacterium | reverse complement strand
GCGATCATTTCATCCGCCATGGACGGCTGTTCACACTTCATAAACAGATCTCTCATTTATCTTCCCCCCTTTTGCGAAATTATAACATACGGCATTCTTGGTCGCAAGACACATTTTTACAAGTCGTTCCCCGGAAACGCCATCCCATTGACAGCCGCATGGGCAGTAGACCACGCGATTTGAAGGTTAAAGCCTCCGGTATAAGCGTCGCAGTCCAAAATCTCTCCGGCAAAGTACAGCCCCTTGACCAACCTGGACTGCATCGTTTTCGGGTCGACTTCTTTTACGCAGATCCCGCCACGGGTAATGATTGCCTCTTCGATTGGTCTTGTACCGGAAATTGGCAGCGTAAAGCGCTTGGTCTGCTCCAAAAGCCGATGTCTCTGCTGCCTGCTCAGGGAGTTAGCCTGCATGCATGGGTCGATCTGTGCCCGTTCCAAAAGCACTGGAATCATGGAATGCGGAAACAGATCGGCAAGCGCGTTTTCCATGCTGCGGTTGCAGTATTTTTCGAAATCCCGCAGGAAGCGGGCATCCAGTCTTGTCTCATCCAATGCGGGCTTCAGGTCCAGTTGAATGACATATGACGTACCCTCTTTGCAGTGAGCGGAGGCAGACAGTGCCATCGGTCCGGAAATGCCGAAATGAGTAAACAGCAGCTCCCCAAAATCCTCAAATGCTGTTTTCCCCTTCTCATCCACCAGCCGCAGCGCCGTATTCCGTAAGGACAAGCCCTGCATTTGTGCGCAGGCGGAATCATCGCTGGTCAGAGGAACCAACGACCCGCTGGTCGGTTGGATCGTATGTCCGAGCTTTTGCGCCATGCGATATCCGTCTCCTGTGGAGCCGGTTGCCGGGTAGGACATGCCGCCTGTGCAAAGCAGGACGCAGGCGCATTGCGTAACCCCTTGATCTGTCCTGATGCCGGTAATACTGCCGTTTTCAGTCAGCAGCTCCCGCACGGTTTCTCTGCGGCGCGTCACCTTCCCATTGGAAATCCCACGTTCCAATGCGGCGATCACATCCGCCGATTGGTCGGAGCGCGGAAAAACCCGATTCCCGCGTTCGATCTTCAGCGGGCAGCCGTGTGTTTCAAAAAACTCCATCACACGCTCCGGCGGAAACCCGAAAACACTGCTGTACAGAAAACGGGCATTGCGCGGAACGTTTTTCAGTACCTCCTCCGGCTGGCAGGCATTGGTGACATTGCAGCGTCCCTTTCCGGTGATTGCCAGCTTCCTGCCGAGGCGTTCATTTTTCTCAAAAAGAAGGACACGTCTCCCCTGTTCCCCCGCAAGCGCCGCTGCAAACATACCCGCCGCGCCGCCGCCGACAATTACCAAATCAAACATCGTCTTTTTCATAGACATGATAGTTGTCCCAGATTTTTTCCAGTCTGTCAAAGGTGTCCGCAGCCTCCTGCTTTCGCTTCTCCGCCATCGCAACAACCAAGGCATTGATCAGGCTCATTGGCGCGACCAGTGAATCCACCAGAGAAACCATCCCGCTTCTGGCGCACAGGAGGCAGTCAGCCACCTGTGCGATTGGTGCAGAGCTGCTGTCTGTCAATGCGATCACCGGCACGCCTGCACTGTGGCAGTATTCCATCGTTTTGCATGTTGCGGTGGAATATCTCGGAAAGCTGATACCGATCACGGCATCTTGCGGACTAATGCGGATAATTTCTTCAAACGCCTCACTTTCCGACGAAGCAGTAACAAGCCGAACGTCGTCAAACATATATTTAAGGTAAAAAGCCAGAAAATGGGCAAGGGTGGACGACGAGCGGACACCGACAATGTAGATTCGCCGGGCAGATAGGAGGATATCCACTGCTCTGAAAAAGGCATTGCGGTCGAGCTGATCGAGCGTCTCCTGCAGCATAGAGATATCTGCCTCGAACGTGGCTGAAAGCAGATCCTGTGCCCCGATGCGATGCGTCGTCACTTCCATCCGCTGAACGGAAGTCAGGCGGGTCAGGACCATTTCCTGCAGTGCCTTTTGCATCTCCGGATACCCATCATAGCCCAGTCCGGATGCAAAGCGAACCACAGTGGATTCGGATACCTCCGTGGCTTTGCCTAATGCGCCGGCGGTCATGAAGGCAGCCTTATCAAACTCCGTCAGGATATAGTTTGCAATTCGTTTTTGTCCTTTTGAGAAGGTCTGCATCTGATTATGTATCTCAGACAGAATATCCATTTCTATTTTCCCTCCTGCTGCAATGCAGCAACCTCATCGTCCGTCAAATAGCGCCATTTCCCCACCGGAAGCGCCCCAAGTTCCAGCGCCCCTTCGCGTATCCGGCACAGCCGAAGCACGCGCAAATCGGCTGCTTCACACATTCTGCGAATCTGCCGATTCCGCCCCTCATAAATGGTGATTGAAAAAACCGCTGTATCCTCCTTTGTCGAAAGGAGCCGCACCTTCGGTGGACGGATGCGGTAGCCATCGAGCAGAATCGGTCTTACCAAACGTGCTTGCCCGTTCTGCCAGTCTCCCTGTACGGTAACCCGATAGGTTTTTTCGATATTACCGCTCGGATGCATTAGGCGATTCGCCATTGCCCCGTCATTGGTAAAAATCAGAAGCCCCTCAGACTGATAATCAAGACGGCCAACGGGGTAAACACGACAGCCGCAATTCACCAACGATGCAGCGGTCCTGCGGCCCCGCTCATCGGAAAGCGTCGTAACAAATCCACGCGGCTTATGCAGCATCAAATAGATCGCTTTGGGTTGTGGCGGCAGCGGCATACCGTCGATCTCAATCTGATCCACATCCGCATCCGCCACATCACCTGGCTTACAGGTCTGCCCGTTTACAAGGACACGTCCCTGCTGAAGCAGTATTTCAGCGTTACGACGGGATGTGATCCCGCGCGCCGACAGAATCTTCTGGATCCGTTCCTTCATTTTCTCCCTCTCCTTCGCCCCATATCAGGCGGATCGTTCCAAGAAACGTCTCTCCGAGGTATACGCCGCCGATGCCGGCGGGTGTTCCGGCCTCCCCTGCGCACAAAGCAATGCGCGGATACAGCGGCCGCACCTTAAGTCGGTCCTGCTCGGATAAGGCATACGAAAACGTTTCTGCCGCAATCAGCGGCACCTGTGTGCCGTCTGCCAACGGAAGCAGCGCAACTGCCTGTCCCGCTTTAATTGCCGTCCTATACGTATAGCAGGAAAACCCGTAATCATACATCACACTGTGGTCATGCCAATCATTTCCGTCATTGATTGTTACGGCGATCAGCTTTCTGCCTTCACGCTGTGCTGCACTCACCAGGATTCGTCCGGCAGCGCGGGTATAGCCGGTCTTTACCCCGATTGCACCCTCAACACTCCAAAGCAGCTTATTATGATTTGTCAGGCAGCGCTTCCCAACACGAATGCTTTTTGTAGATACGATTTCCGCAAATGCCGGATTTTTCAGTGCATACCGGGTCATTGCCGCCAAATCGGCGGCAGTGGAGTAATTCTCCTCGCTGTCCAAACCGTTTGGATTTGCAAAATGTGTATCTTTGAGGGAAAGCGACTGCGCTGTTTCGTTCATCTGCGCTGCGAACGCCTCCACCGAACCGCTGCAAGCCAGTGCCAATACGACCGCTGCGTCATTGCCGGAATGGAGCATCATGCCATACAGAAGGTCTCGAATCGTCAGTTTCTCTCCTGCCTTCAAGTACATGGATGAACCTTCAATCCCGGCTGCCTCAACGGGAACGGTCACGGTTTGTGATAGATCGCAATGCTCGATCACAACGATCGCCGTCATAATTTTGGTCGTACTGGCAATCAAGGAACGCTCTGACGGATTCTGCTCCAGCAAAACAGCGCCCGTATCCGCGTCGATCAGGATTGCACTGCTCGCAGAGGTTTGCGGCACTGCGAAACATTGCAAAGATAAAAGGACGGCAGCAACAAGGGTGGCTGCCGTTCTTATGAAATGTCGTTTCATCATTCATCACCGAAGGTAGTTTTTCCTTCGTGATGAATATCATGTGTGTCAAATATCGGAAATCTCCGTATTCCGCTCCTTAATGAGTGCAGAAATCCGGTCGATCAATTCCGGAAGCTGCTCAATTACCCGCTCAGCCGCACTGCCGGCAGGTTCTGCCACCGGCAAAAGGCGCACATGATCGTCTTGCAGAACGATCAGAGCCACCGGTGTGATCTTCACGCCGCAGCCCGCACCCCCGCCGAACGCACCTTCCGTGTTTGCGCTCTTTGCGGCAAAATCAGCGCCGCCGGAAGCAAGTCCGAAACTGATTTTTGAAATCGGAATCATCGTAACACTTTCGCTGACTTCAATGGGACTGCCGACCACCGTGTTGGCGTCGACCATTTCGCGTACCTTTGACATTGAAGCGCCCAAAAGCTCAGAAACCTTTTGACTCATACATTGACACCTTCCTTTTCTGCATCCGCCTGTTCGTTCTTAGCAAACTGCATTTTTTCAATTTCAGGTAAATCATTCAGACTTTCCAGTCCGAAGGTCCTCAAAAAATCCGCCGTTGTCCGATACAGGATCGGTCTGCCCGGCACATTCAGCCTGCCGCATTCCTCAATCAAATGCTTATTCAGCAATGCGCCGACGGAATAAGCACTGTCCACACCACGAATCTGCTCCACATATGCCTTCGTCGCAGGCTGATAGTATGCGATAACCGTCAATGTCTCCAACTGTGCGGAGGACAGCTTCGGCGGTTTTCTCGTCTCCAACGCCTTCGTAATATACGCTGCCATTTCTCCGGATGAAGTCATCTGATAGGAATCCTCCAGGCGGACAATCCGAATCCCCCGTCGCTCAAACGCCAAACGGTCCATGATCCCCTGCGCCGCGGTCACAACTTCATCCGGATCTACCTGTACCGCTGCTGCAATGCGCGCTATCTCTACCGGCTCTCCTGCGGCGAACAGGATTGCCTCAATGATCCGCTCAAGCTCCGCTTGTTCCATCTAATGTCTCCATTTCACCTTCCGGCATCTTACAGAAGCGGATGGTCACATCTTCGTTGTCTTCGTCTTCAAGCACGACACTATTCACACGGCACAGCTCCAGTACCGCCAAAAAGGTCGCGACGATCTCACTGCGTGAACGATTGCCTCGGAACAAGTTCCGGAATTTCTCCACGCCGCGCATCAAAAGCCGTTTCAGAATCTGCGCCGCCTTTTTCGTCACCGGGTACGGCTCCGCACCGACAATCCCGGAAAAATTGGATATCGGCGGTGGAAGTCTCCGCTCACTTCGTTCCGCAATCAGCGCGAACGCTTTTTGCAGGTCTGACGCGTCATGCTGATACCGATAGGTGGAATCCGTCTGCAGCGGCTCCGGCTGTTTGACAAACACTCCGCAGCCGATCTCATTGCGCTGCTCCAAATAGGAAACAGCGTGCCGGATCTGTTCGTAAGCATCTGCGCGCTGCCGCTCCTCCAGAGAGCGGATGAGCAAATCCATTTCGCTCATCGCCTCCTCACGCTCAGCGGCAGAGAGAAGCATCTTTGTTTTAATCAGCATCAGATAGGAAGCCATGGCAATGAACTCGCTGGCGATCTCCATGTCAAGCCGCTTCATCTCATCCAGGTAGGCAAGGTATTGCTCCAGAATCGAAGCAATACTGACGTTCTGAATCTCTATTTTGTTTTTACTTAAAAGCAGCAAAATGACATCCAGTGGACCGTCAAAGTCCTCGGGAAGCTCGTCCTTTGTCCGCATTACCCCTATCAAGTGGTATCTCGGTTCGTCCATGCGCTACCTCGGTTTTCATTATCTTAAACAGTATACCATTGTTTTGCGGATTTCGCAACAAAAAAACATCGGACGCGGTAAAATCGCGTCCGATGCGTCTATTCTACCGCTTCTTCAATGGCCGCGACCAAGGCTTCCCTGCCCGTATGCTTCTCCGCTGAGAACGGAAGAAGCAATGTGGCGTCCGTAAGCTGCAGCGTTTCACGAATGCACGCCATATTTGGCTCAACTTCGCTTTTTTTCAGCTTATCCAGCTTGTTTGCAACCACGAGGAAGGGTCTGCCGGTACTGCGGAACAGCTCTGCCATCACACAATCGAGCTTCGTCGGCGCATGGCGCGCATCGACAATCATCACACCAAGCGCAATCTGCTCCGGCACCGCAAAATACGCTTCCATCAGCTTGCCCCAGCGTTCTTTCTCCGCTTCTGATACCTGCGCATAGCCATAGCCGGGCAGGTCTACAAAATAGGCCTTCTCATCCACTCGAAAATAATTAACGTGCACCGTTTTTCCGGGCTTCTGACCCACACGCGCAAAGTTCTTCCTCTGCAGCACGCAGTTGAGCACGGAGGATTTTCCGACGTTGGATTTCCCCGCAAAGGCAATCTGCGGCAACCGGTCCTGCAGGAATGCACCCGGCTGCGCGGCGGATTTGACAAATTCGACTCTCTGCAGATTCATCATTGTCTCAACCCCGTATTCGGCTGCATCGGTTCCGGCGTGACCGCCAAATTGCGTTCCTCTTTTGCTTTTTTTTGATTCAGACGTTCCTTCTGTGGCAGCAGCAATGCGGCATCGATCACCGCATCCGCGTGATCCACAAGGATGAAATTCAGCGCACGGCGGACCGTTTGATCGATTTCCTGTAGGTCCTTTTCGTTGTCCTCCGGGATGATCACGGTCTTAATCCCATGGCGAAGCGCCGCCATGGTTTTTTCTTTCAGTCCGCCGATCGGCAGCACCCGTCCGCGAATAGAAATCTCACCGGTCATAGCGATGTCCCGACGTACCGGCGCGCCGGACAGGGCGGAAACCATTGCAGTACATACCGTGATTCCCGCAGACGGTCCGTCCTTCGGCACGGCTCCTTCCGGAAAATGCACATGGATATCTTTCGTCTTATAGAAATCCGCCGGAATATGCAGCAGCTCAGCACGGCTGCGGATATAACTCATCGCTGCCTGAACAGACTCCTTCATCACATCGCCGAGATTACCGGTCAGATTCAGTTTACCGGAGCCGTCCACCACATTGCACTCCACCTCAAGCGTTTCGCCGCCGACGGCAGTCCACGCAAGCCCGGTTACCAGACCAACTGCGTCTCCCTTTGGCAGCTTATCCGGCAGGATTTTGCGCGGTCCGAGGAACGTATCAATGTTACCGCCGGTCACGCTGACCCGTTTCACAACTCCATCTGCGACCAACCGCATAGCGCACTTTCGGCACAGAGCGCCAAGCTCCCGCTCCAGATTCCGTACGCCGGATTCGCGCGTATAGCAGCAGATCATCTCACGGATTGCATCGTCGCTGACACGGACCTGAGTTTTTTTTAGTCCGTGTTTTGCAAGCTGCTTCGGCAACAGGTGCTGTTTTGCGATCATCAGCTTTTCCTCATCAGTATAGGAGCCAAGCTCAATGACCTCCATACGGTCCAGCAGTGGGCGCGGTATCGTGTCCGTGGTGTTGGCGGTCGTAATGAACATACATTCGCTTAAATCGAAGGGGATCTCCAAATAATTGTCGCGGAACGCAGAATTCTGTTCCGCGTCCAGCACCTCCAGCAGTGCGGCGGAGGGATCGCCACGGTAATCGCTGCCCAGCTTGTCGATCTCGTCAAACAGCAGCAGGGGATTTTTTGTGCCTGCCTGCTGCAGGGCGGACAGTATTCTGCCCGGCATTGCGCCGATATAGGTCTTACGATGCCCGCGGATCTCCGCCTCGTCGTGGATGCCTCCCAGCGAAATGCGTGCCAGCTTTCGGTTCAATGCCCTTGCGATACTCATGGCAATAGAAGTCTTACCCACACCGGGAGGTCCCACGAGACAGATGATCTGCCCCGGAAGATCCTTTGCGAGCTGCTTCACCGCCAGAATCTCCAGAATGCGCTCCTTAACCTTTTCCAGACCGAAGTGGTCCTCGTCCAGAATGCGTCTGGCTGCCTTTACATCCACCCGTTCCTTTGTCCGTTTGTTCCATGGAAGCTCCAACGCCACGTCCAGATAATTGCGGATGACAGACGCCTCAGAGGATCCGAACGGCTGCTTCATCAAGCGCTGCAATTCCTTTTGCAGTTTTTCCGTCACACTTTCGGGCACTGCAAGCTTTTCAATTCTTTCACGATATTCCTCGAACTCCGCCTCATCGTCCGTCTCGCCCAGTTCATTGCGGATGACCTTGAGCTGTTCCCGCAGATAGTAATCCCGCTGTCCCTTATCAATGGATTGCTGCGTCTTATCCTGTATCTGGTTTTCCAGTCGCAGGACATCCAGCTCCCGTGCCAGCAGCTTATTGGAGATTTCCAGCCGTTTTACCGGATGGATCTGTTCCAAAACCCGCATTTTTTCCGCAAAGCCATATGTCGCGCTCTGCGCCATCATATCTGCGATATAACCCGGATCGTCGGAAGCCAAAATGCGGAGCATCGTCTCCTGCAGCGGTCGCTGGGAAAGCTCTACAAACTCATCAAACAACTGCGCCGCCTGCCGCGTCAGCGCTTCAATTCGGGGCGCCCCTTCATGATACGGCAGATCCGGCACCGATTCCACACGGGCGGAAAGGTACGGCGATGTCTGCTGCAGCTCCGTCGCTCTGGCACGGTACTCACCGACTACGAGAATCCGCACGGAGTCCCCCGGCATTTTCAGCACCTGACGGACATGCGCAACGGTACCGATGGGATACAAATCCTGAAACGACGGGTCATCCTGCAGGATATCCCGTTGAGTCACAAGGAAAATCCGCTGATTGGACGACATCGCCTTATCCAGAGCGCGGATTGATTTCTCTCTGCCTACATCAAAGTGCATCGTTGCCTGGGGAAATACGGTCAAACCGCGTAGTGCCAGCAGCGGCATCCGTTCGGATAATATTAATTCACTCATGCAAACACTCCTTTCTACAGACGCCGTTTCGTCTGTCAGTTGCAAAAAGGGGGCAAGCAAAATCGCATGCCCCCCAAATTCAGCCTGCGCTCGGACGGGTCAGACGGGCGCGATCCTTTCCATGGGTCAGCTCCGGCTGGCTTGCGTTTTCTACGCAGTCTCGCGTGATAAGGACATTGGTGATGCTCGGATCGGAGGGAATTTCATACATAACGTTGGTCATAACGCTCTCCAGCACCGCGCGAAGTCCTCTCGCGCCGATTCTTCTGTCAATTGCCTTTTGTGCAATGGCTTCCAAAGCCGCATTTTCAAAGTCCAACTCCACATGATCCAATTCCAGCAGTTTGCGGTATTGGCGGCACAGAGCGTTTTTGGGCTCCGTCAGAATGCGGATCAGGTCCTCTTTTCGCAGGGAATTAAGACTGGTCACGACAGGAAGCCTGCCCACCAACTCGGGAATCATGCCGAATTTCAGCAAGTCATGCGGCTGTACCTGACGGAACAAAGAGCCAATATCCTTATCCTTCTTGCTCTTCAGTTCTGACTGAAAGCCAAGGCTGGTGCGGTCCACACGCCGCTCGATGATTTTATCCACACCGTCAAACGCCCCGCCGCAAATGAAGAGGATGTTTCTCGTGTCAACATGTATGTAGTCCTGGTCGGGATGCTTGCGCCCACCCTTAGGCGGCACGTTAACCATCGTGCCCTCAAGTAGTTTCAGGAGACCTTGCTGCACGCCTTCGCCGCTCACGTCGCGCGTGATTGACGGATTGTCGCCCTTGCGTGCAATCTTGTCAATCTCGTCAATGAACACGATGCCCCGTTGGGCAGCCTCGACATTGTAGTCGGCAACCTGAAGAAGACGGGAGAGGATGCTTTCAACGTCCTCGCCGACATAGCCTGCCTCA
>CAMGMW010000031.1 GCA_946059285.1 uncultured Clostridia bacterium | reverse complement strand
GGGAAGCCTTGCACATTCGCCGCTGCGTTCACATGCAATCGAAGAAAAAGGAGAAAGCTTATGACTTTACAGCAACTGCATTATGTGATAACCATCACGGAAATGGGATCGTTCAATAAGGCCTCGGAGGTGTTATATATTGCCCAGCCATCCTTAACCGGTGCTGTACAGGAGCTAGAAAAGGAACTTGGCATCATCATTTTTAACCGGACAAGAAAAGGCGTTTCGCTTACGAATGACGGAGTGGAATTTATCAACCATGCCCGACAGCTTTATCAGCAGTATGAAATCATTTTAGATAAGTACGGAAAGGGCGCAGCCCTGAAAAAGAAATTCGGTATTTCGACCCAGCATTATTCTTTTGCCGTCAAGAGCTTTGTGGAGATGGTAAAAAAGTTCAACACAGCGGAATATGAGTTTGCGATCCGTGAAACCAAGACCCGGGAAGTTATCGAAGATGTAAGCACCTCAAAGAGTGAAATCGGCATTCTGTATCTCAGCGATTTTAACCGCAAGATCATGACAAAGCTGCTCAGAACGAACAACCTGGTATTCCATAAATTGATTGATTGCAAGCCATATGTCTACCTTTGGAAGGGGCATCCGCTGAGCAAGCTGCAATCGATACGGCTTGACCAGCTTACCGATTATCCCTGTCTTTCCTTTGAGCAGGGCGATAACGGATCGTTCTATTTTTCGGAGGAAATATTCAGTACAACCGAATATCCCAGGACGATCAAAGCAAATGACCGGGCCACCATGCTCAATCTGATGGTCGGGCTGAACGGATATACGCTTTGCTCCGGCATTATCTGCGAGGAGCTCAACGGAACGGATTATATTGCCGTCCCCTTAGAAGACGAGGGGGATTCTGTCAGCAGTAATATGGAAATAGGCTATATTGTGAAAAAAGATATTCTGCTCAGCTCTATGGGCGAGCTGTATATCCGGGAAATTGACCGCTATCTGAAGGATTCCGTAAAAGGATCGTTATAGACTGAACCTATTACCGAGTATACCTATAGGATATTGGACAAATAGGTTTTTGCGTAGTATAATATGCTTGTAAGCTTAAAGGAGGTACGGACCATGACAACAATTACTATTGAAAAAGCAAATAGGTGTATGTGTATGATGCGGTCTGAAGATTGCTGTATCATGCGATGTTGTGTGTCCCGAATGTGATGCTTCCCATTACGCTTGACAACGAATCGAATGAACAACAATTTTCGGAAGCCCGGCAGCAAGAACGGCTTCCGCTTTTTTTGCCCATTAAAAGGAAAGGAATGCGATGGCAATAAATCGCAAGGTGAAGCAGAATGAAAAAGACATTTACGGCGGGTTTACTTGCACTGTTTATTCTCACCCTGTTTACCGCATGCGGCGAGAATAAGGGTCATGCTGATACAGGGTCTTCCGCCGGTACAAAGGACTGCTGCGAAAGCAGCATAGCGGAAAACGAAAACAGCAAGGCAAAAAATGACTGTTGCAGTGCCGACAGCAGCTCCTCAGGTGAATCAGCTGAAACTGAAAACACAGACGATTCGGCAGTACCCGACTGCTGCGGTTAATTCAAGCCTGAACAATCACAAACAATTTCGCAGAAAGGAATGCGATGGCAATAAATCGCAAGGTGAACAAATATGAAAAAATCAATTATTGCGGGCTTTCTGGCCCTTACGCTTCTGCTGTCCTTTACAGCATGCTCTAACAACGAGCAGAACAGTCAGAGCGGAAATGGCAGCTCTGACACAACGCAAACAGCCCAGCTTGAAAAAACGGATTTCAATCTCGGCTATCTGAATTCTACGGCGCATCTTCTGGCATTTGTCGCCGCAGAAGAAGGATACTTCAAGGAAGAAGGGCTCAATGTGACATTGACGCAGTTCTCCAGTGCGGCGGAGCTTTCCTCGGGCCTTGAGGCAAACAAATTAGATGTTGCGTTTATCGGCTCGGTTCCTGCCCTTACCTTCCAAAGCAAGGGACACGATCTGACCATCTTCGGCGGAGCAATGAGCAACGGTCACGGATATGTGATTAAATCCGAATTTACCGGCGGCAAGGACGGACTCGGAATCGAAGTGCTGAAGGGCAGAAATGTTGCTTCTGTCAAAAACAGCGTGCAGGACGCAGAGCTGCAGCTCCTGCTCAAAAATGCCGGAATAGCCATCGGCGAAGGCAGCGACAAGGTAAACATTGTATACTTTGATAGTCAGAAGGAAGCATATGCCGCCCTGCAAAACGATACAATTGACGCGGCTTCCGTTTATTCGCCGTATGCTTCTCTGGCAAAGGGACAGGGCTACAATGTAGTTTACTACTGTGCTGAGGAGGAAGCGCTCAAGAATCAGCCCTGCTGCCGTCAGGTTGCAACAACTGCGGCGCTTAGCCAATACCCCAATACCTACCATGCATTTGAGCGAGCGCTGATTAAAGCATATCAGTTTTCTCAGGAGAATCACGACGGAACGATCCAGGATGTGAAAAAATACATCGATATTGATGAGGACTATATCAAGACCGAGGTTTACGGCGGCTACAGCGTTTCTTCGCCCGACCCGGATAAGCAGGGTACCGTAGCGCTGAAAAACACAATTGTGGAGCTGGGCTATACCGAGGACTACGATATTGAAAAGCTCTATAACACCGAAATCTACAAGAAGGCGCTGGAAAGCCTGCTTGCGGAAAATCCCGATGACCCTGCATATAAATCCCTGAAGGAGCATTTCGATCAGTTTGAGTAAAGGAAAACAGGCGGAGCAGGAGAGCGAAACCTTACTTCTGTCCTTGCGGTGAAGAAACAATAAACTGTGGGGTGATACGTTTGAGTAAAATTGAAATACGTCATTTAACGGTTGACTACACGGAAAAGAATAATCGCTTCACAGCGCTTAAAGATGTATCCTTTTCCGTAGAGGCGGGGGAATTCGTCAGCGTGATCGGCTCCAGCGGATGCGGAAAAAGCACCCTTTTAAGCATTCTTGAGGGTATTCATTCGCCGACGGAGGGCAGCATTTTCATCGACGGAAAGCCGATAAGCGGAACCGGACCCGACAGGGGCGTTGTTTTCCAGCATTATTCCTTATTCCCGTGGATGACGGCACGAAAAAATGTGGCGTTCGGCGTAAAACAGGTCAAGAAAAAGCTCCCGCAGTCGGAAAGACTGAAAATTGCGGATGCGTTTCTCGACAAGGTAGGACTTGAGGAGTTTAAAAACAAGTATCCTTCTCAGTTGTCCGGCGGAATGCAGCAGCGTGTAGCGATTGCTCGCGCTTTGGCAATGGATACGGACATCCTGCTGATGGACGAGCCCTTCGGCGCAATCGATGCCAAAAACCGTACTGTCTTGCAGGAGTGACTGGTAAAGCTGTGGGAGGGCGACGGAACGCAGGCAAAGAAAACCGTTGTATTCGTCACACACGATATTGACGAGGCGATTCTTCTTTCCGACCGCATTGTGATGATGTCGGCAAACCCGGGACGGGTGTACAAGGAAATACCGGTCCCGTTTGCACGACCGAGAAACCGCGCGGAGCTTGTACAGACTGCGGAATACGGCAAATTCAGAAATGAGCTGCTGTCGCTGTTTTACAGTGATATTGCCGGTAAAATCGGAGGAAGCGAGGTGGTGCTGTAATGACGCTCAGAAACAGATTTTTACGGGTAACAAATCTGCTGTTTATCATGTTGATGGCTGTGCAATTTTTACCCGATAAGATTTCCAAGGACCCTCAGACCCACTATGTGATCTGGTTTGCGGTTGGAGTGGAGGTGCTTGTGCTGCTTGCGTCCGCACTGGTGAAGAACCCGAAGAGCTTAAACCTCTTTCTGGACATTATCGGTTTTTTATTTGGATTTCTTATTCTTTGGACGCTGGCGACTGCAAAATTCAATTTACTGAAAGAATCCTTGTTTCCCCCTCCAGGCAGAGTATTTGCACAGTTTTTAGCGGACAGGGATAAAATTCTGATCAACATACAAAGCTCCCTCGGAATCACATTACAGGGCTTTCTTTTGGCATCGGTCATTGCCATTCCTTTTGGACTGTTCCTGGGGTGGAATGCGAGAATCGGCAACGCAGCGACCTACATATCAAAGTTTTTAAGCGCAATTCCTCCGATTGTATATATTCCCTACGGAATAGCCCTTCTCCCCACCTTCCGTTCGGTTTCGGTATTCGTCATTTTCCTTGCAACCTTCTGGCCGGTGCTGGCAGGTACCATGAGCGGAGTATTGAATGTTGAGCAAAAGGTGATTGACTCGGCAAAGGTATTGAATGTCAATAAATTTACAATGCTGTTTTCGGTCATTCTTCCTGCAGCTTTACCGCAGATTTTTATCGGACTAAATCAGGGGCTTACCGTTTCCTTCATTTTGCTGACATCTGCGGAGATGATAGGCGCGAGAGACGGACTCGGCTATTATGTAAAGCAATATTCCGATTTCGGCGATTATACAAGAGCGATTGTGGGGATTCTTGTCATCGGCATCGTGGTAGTTGCCATATCGTTCTTGTTCAATAAGCTTCAGCGCTATCTTCTGCGCTGGAAAAAGTGAAGGCTACAGTACATTTCATAATGCTTTTTATGCGAACAGGATGTTTGCTTGCTGACACATCAAAAAGGAAGGGGTTTTTATGACTGAGATACTATGGCACGGGCGAGGCGGTCAGGGTGCCTTTACTGCGGCACGGTTGCTTGGTGCGGCTTATGCGCTGAAGGGGGATGACAGCTATGCGCTGGCGTTTCCGTCCTTCGGCCCTGAGCGGCGCGGCGCACCGATCCGTGCGTTTACAAAGCTCAACAATCAACCGATCGGTAACCGAAGCGAAGTCACGGCAGCCGACTACAGCATATTTTTGGATGATACCCTGTTTACCGATGCGGCATTTGCGGAGCTGAAAGATGGCGGAAAAGTATTACTGAATACAAAGCGGCATATTGACGATGATCGGGTTATCACGCTTGACGGGGATAAAATTGCCGCAGTGAAGGCGGCTGCTGAGGGGGTGCGCCCATGAAACCCTATTTGAGAGACAAAATACCGAAAACGCTTTCCGAAATTCCCGACGCCACTGCTTACGAAGCGGGATATTTAGTCACGAAAAACGCAGGCTGGCGCAATGTCCGCCCCGTGATTGATAAGAACAAATGCGTAGGCTGTCTGCAATGCTATCTTTACTGTCCCGACGGCGTGATTTATAAAGACGGCGGAAAGGTCGCAATCGACTACGATTTTTGCAAGGGCTGCGGCATATGTAAGAACATCTGTAAGACAGGCGCAATCGGAATGGAGGCGGAAAAGTAATGGCAAAGCAGTTTTTATCGGGTAACGAAGCCTTTGCTTACGGCATCCGCCTTGCCCGTCCCCAGGTCATTTCCGCTTATCCCATCACTCCGCAGACCATCGTGGTGGAAAAGCTGTCCGAAATGGTGGAGGATGGTAGTCTGAAATCGGAATTTATCCATGTGGAGTCGGAGCATTCAGCGCTGTCCTGTGCAATGGGAGCGTCCGCCGTAGGTGCAAGGGCTTTTACCGCCACCTCCTCGCAGGGGCTTTTGTATATGGCCGAGTGTCTGACATATGCTTCGGGCGGACGATTCCCAATCGTCATGATGAATGCGAACCGTTCCACCGCATTGCCGTGGAATATCTACGGCGACCAGCGAGATTCTCTATCGCAGCTTGACTGCGGATGGATTCAAGCCTATGCAGAGAATGCACAGGAAGCATTAGATCTTGCGCTGATGAGCTACTACATAGCAGAACACAAGGATGTCTCCACACCTTTTATAGCAAATTTAGACGGTTTTGTGCTGACTCACACCTACGAGGTGGTGGATGTACCGACAGCAGACCAGGCCGATGCGTTTCTGCCTAAATTTGAAACAGAGAACAAATTGGATCTGGAAAATCCCCGGAATCTTGCCTTTTCCGCAGGGCCAGACCACAACACGGCGTTTAAATTCAAGGAGCACCTTGGTCTTTTGCATGCAAAAAAGGTGATCGCAGAGGCGGAGGACAAATTCGCCGACATTTTTGGCAGGTGGTATACGGGACTCACCGAGCGCTACCGCACCGAGGATGCGGACTATATACTCATCACCCTCGGAAGCATTGCGGGACTTGTGAAAGAAACTGTGGATAAGCTGCGTGACAAGGGCAAGAAGGTAGGATTGCTTCGGCTCCGCTACATGCGGCCCTTCCCGAATGAGGAAATCGCCGACGCAGTGAAAAACGCAAAGGCTGTGGCTGTGTTGGAAAAGGATATCTCCTTCGGCAACGAGGGTACAGTATACACCAATGTCAACTCCGCATTGCATAAAGCAAATATAAGCGTTCCTTCCTCAAATTACATCGGCGGACTCGGCGGTAGAAACATTTCCGCCGAAGAAATCGAGACCATTTTTGAGGAGCTTGCAAGAGAGAAAGCAGAAGTAAAGTTTATCGGCATCGGAGGTGACGGCAAATGAGCGTAAATGCAAAAACGCTGAATGAGGATGAATTCTTCTACGGGCACAAGGCGTGTGCAGGCTGCGGCGGCAGCCTTGCTGTAAGAATTGCACTGAAGGTGCTCGGTGAACGCTCAATTGCCGTTTTGCCCGCGGGATGTATGTCGGCAGTCGGTTTCAATTTTCCGCAGCTTTGCTTCGGAAACAACGCCATAATTTCCACCTTTGCAGGCACCGCGTCGATGTTGACCGGTGTCGAGGCAGGACTTCGCGCACAGGGCATCACGGATTTTCATGCGGTGGGCTTTGCAGGAGACGGAGGTACGGCGGATATAGGCATACAGGCACTTTCGGGCGCAATTGACCGCAACGACGATATCCTGTATATCTGCTACGATAACGAGGCATATATGAACACGGGCATTCAAAAAAGCTCGCTGACCCCCTTCGGTGCGAAAACCACTACAATACCGGCGGGAAAGAATATTCGCGGCAATCTTCGGCCCAAGAAGAATATGTTCGAGATCGTAGCCGCACACGGCATTCCCTACGCCGCAACCGCAAGCGTCGGATATTTAAATGATTTTATGCGCAAGGTGGAAAAGGCGTCGAAAATCAAGGGAACCAAGTATATTCACATCATCGCACCTTGCCCTACCGGCTGGGGAATTGCCACGGATGAAACAGTGGCAATCGCCAAAGAGGTGGTGGACTGCGGACTTTGGTATCTTGCAGAATATGAAAACGGCGAATTTACGCTAAATCACCGGCCGAAGGCGTTTACCGATGTGGCTGCATATCTCAAAAAGCAGGGCAGATTTCGGCATCTGACTGAGGATGATATAGAAACAATCAAACACTCCCGTGATGCAAAGTGGGATGTAATCAGCAAAAACTTTAGAATGGATTAGGAGGATTTATCATGAGCAGAGATGTAAACAACAAGTATTGGGACGAGGAACTGGAGACTCTTCCAAGACCGGAGCTGGAAAAGCGCCAGCTGGAGGATTTAAAGGAAATCGTACAGTTTGCGTACGATCACGCACCGTATTATAAAAGATCGTTTGATGAGGCAGGCGTTAAGCCGTCGGACATCAAAACCTTAAAGGATATACAGAAGTTCCCGTTTATTGATAAGAAAACCCAGAGAGACACACAGGGCGTGGGCTCTTTCCTGGGGGAATTGGCGGCTGTTCCGGAGGAAGATGTTGTCTTTGTTTCCACCTCATCAGGTTCTACAGGTGTGCCGACCATGAGTCCGTTTACGAAGAAAGACTTTGACGAATTTCAGGATACGGAAAGCCGCTGGTTCTGGCAGGTGGGTATGCGTCCGAACGACCGCTATGTTCATGCGCTGAACTTCTCTTTGTATGTGGGCGGCCCTGATGTTATCGGCGCACAGAATCTGGGGGCGCTCTGCATCTGGGGCGGCACGCTGCCAAGCGAAAGGCTGCTGTTTGTGCTGAAAACCTATCAGCCCACCGTTATCTGGACCAGCCCGTCATATGCATGGCAGCTGGGCGAAAAGGCGCTCAAAAGCGGTATTGATCCCAAAAAGGATCTGAACATCAAGAAGATTATCGTTGCCGGCGAGCTTGGTGGTTCCATTGATGCAACCCGTAAGGCAATTGAGGATCTGTGGGGTGCCGAGGTTTACGATTTCTACGGGCTGTCTGACATCTTCGGTGCCTGCGCCGCAATGTGCGAAGCCAAGGACGGCTTACATATTGCCGAAAACCATATCCTTGTTGAAACAGTGGATATTCACACTGGAGAGGTTCTTGAACCCGGTCAGGTGGGCGAGCTGGTCTTTACAACGCTTCGCAAGCACGCAAGACCTCTCATCCGTTTCCGCACCGGCGACATAGGCTGGATCGACAACACGCCCTGCTCCTGCGGCAGAACACATGGCAGAATTCATATCAACGGCCGCAAGGACGATATGTTCATCGTTTCCGCTGTCAACGTATTCCCCAGCGATATAGAAGC
The DNA here is from genome assembly GCA_946059285.1 of uncultured Clostridia bacterium. Next base: position 1,429 of record CAMGMW010000031.1, on the reverse strand, counting down.
AGTCATTCGTGAACTTTCCGGAATCACCGGCGAGTATCTGATCCGTGTATTTGAAAAGGACTTTACCTGCAAGTATTCCGTTGAGATTGAGAAGAATGCCGATAACCCCGCAACAGATGAGGCAGTTGCCGCCGAGGTTTCAGCGGCGCTCAAGGCACGTATCGGTGTTAAGCCTTATAATGTGATTGTGCATCCTGATGGCGACCTGAACACCCGTTCTGAGCACAAATCCAAGAGAATTATTGACGAGCGCAAGCTGGACTACAGCATTTAACAGGAGGTGTGAAATATGCCGGAGCTTTCCAAGCGAACCGAAACCTTTACCGATTCGGTGATTCGCCGTATGACGCGTGTATCACTGCAATACGGTGCGGTTAATCTTTCACAGGGGTTCCCGGATTTTGAGCCGCCGAAGGAAATCCTTGACCGTCTTGCAGAGGTGACAAAGGAGGATTTTCATCAGTATTCCATCACATGGGGCGCTCAGAATTTCAGAGAGGCTCTGGCGGAAAAGCAGTCAAGACTGATGGGGCGGCAGATTGATCCCAACGGTGAAATTGTGGTAACCTGTGGCAGCACCGAGGCAATGATGGCGGCAATGATGACGGTAGCAAACCCCGGAGATAAAGTAATCGTATTCTCGCCGTTTTATGAAAATTACGGTGCGGACGCCATACTTTCAGGTGCAGAACCGATCTATGTACCGCTTTATCCTCCTGCGTTCAGCTTCAATGCAGACGAACTGGAGGCGGCATTCAAGCAGCATCCCAAGGCGCTGATCCTCTGTAATCCCTCGAACCCCTGCGGAAAGGTGTTTACATACGATGAGCTAAAACTGATAGCTGATCTTGCAGAAAAGTACGACACCTTTGTTATCACCGACGAGGTGTATGAGCATATTGTGTACGAGCCGCATAAGCACATCTATTTTGCTTCTCTGCCGGGTATGTGGGAAAGGACAATTTCCTGTTCGTCGCTTTCCAAGACCTACTCCATCACCGGTTGGCGGCTCGGTTATATAATCGCTCCGTCGCATATCATTGACGCCGCAAAAAAGGTACACGATTTCCTGACTGTGGGTGCCGCTGCCCCCCTGCAGGAGGCGGCAGTAACAGGTTTAAGATTTGGGGACAACTATTACAAATGGCTACAGGAAAAATATACGGCGAAACGCAATCTGTTTCTGAAGGGCTTGGACGACCTTAAAATTGCGCACACCGTTCCCCAGGGAGCCTATTACGTTCTGCTGGATATTTCCGAATTCGGCTTTGCTTCTGATTTGGAGTTTTGTGAAACGCTTGCCCGGGATGTCGGAGTGGGTGCTGTTCCGGGATCGAGCTTTTTCAGAGAGCCTGTAAACCATTTAATTCGTCTTCATTTTGCCAAGAAGGATGAAACGCTGAACGAGGCGCTGAATCGATTGGAGCTT
>CAMGMW010000030.1 GCA_946059285.1 uncultured Clostridia bacterium | reverse complement strand
GATATTTTTCGCAAGATCGGACATGCTAGCAAAAAAGGAGGAAACCAATGATGCAAATGAGCAACGCGGAATACGGCCGCTATGTCGACAGTCTCGCACCGAAATCGAAGCTATGGAAAAATATGTTCAATGCCTTTTGGACCGGTGGACTGATCTGTACACTGGGGCAGCTCCTGATGAACGCCTTCCAATCTGCGGGTATGCCGGAGAAGCTGTCCGGCACGGCGACCGGTATCTGTCTGGTTTTCCTGTCCGCGCTTTTGACCGGACTTGCCGTCTATGACGATATCGCTAAATTCGCCGGCGCGGGTACACTGGTACCCATCACCGGCTTTGCCAACTCCATCGTCGCTCCGGCAGTGGAATTCAAAACCGAGGGCGTGGTTTTGGGAACCTGCGCGAAGATGTTCACCATTGCGGGTCCGGTGTTGGTGTTCGGCACTGTCGCCAGCGCGATTTACGGTGTGATCTACTGGGTGTGTCTGCTGCTTCAATAGAAAAAGGTGCGCTGCAAAAAATCGGTCCGGCGTTGCGGGAGCGCAATGCCGAAGCCGATGAGTTTCGCGGCGTGCTTTTTTACGGTAACACCGCGGTACCGGGAAAGTACCGACATCGCTCCTGCGGTTTTTCTCGCTGTTTGTCGATTCTTCCATTCATATAAAGAAACAGCAGCAGAAATGCGCAGATGCCGGGATGGGGCAATCCCCACCCGGCATCTGCAAAACAGCAAGGGATATTTTGCACCGTCGGTGAAACAGAATAAAATACTGCCGTAAAGCCGGAGCCTTACGGCAGTACACAAAAATCACTTCAGAGATTCCGCAACAGCAACTGCAACGGCGACGGTGGCGCCGACCATGGGAGAGCAATGCGGAGCATTGCGGATGGGAATCAAAGCGGTCTGCCGGTGGCAGACCGCTACATTACCCATGGAAAGGGAAATCCTCCGGTTACTTTTTGAGCGATTCCGCAACAGCAACCGCGACGGCGACGGTGGCACCGACCATGGGATTGTTGCCCATGCCCAGGAAGCCCATCATTTCCACGTGTGCCGGGACGGAGGAGGAGCCTGCGAACTGTGCGTCGGAATGCATTCTGCCCATGGTGTCGGTCATGCCGTAGGAGGCGGGACCGGCGGCCATGTTGTCCGGGTGCAGTGTACGGCCTGTACCGCCGCCGGAAGCAACGGAGAAATACTTCTTGCCCTGCTCGATGCATTCTTTCTTATAGGTGCCCGCGACGGGATGCTGGAAGCGGGTCGGGTTGGTGGAGTTGCCGGTGATGGAGACATCCACGCCCTCGTGGTGCATGATGGCGACGCCCTCACGCACATCATCCGCGCCGTAGCAGCGGACATTGGCGCGCTCTCCTTCGGAGTAACGGATCTCACGGACGATTTTCAGCTCACTGGTGTAGTAGTCGAACTGAGTTTGCACATAGGTGAACCCGTTGATTCGGGAGATGATCTGTGCCGCATCCTTGCCAAGACCGTTCAGGATCACGCGCAGCGGCTCTTTTCTTGCCTTGTTGGCGTTCTTCACAATGCCGATGGCGCCCTCCGCGGCGGCAAAGGATTCGTGACCCGCTAGGAAAGCAAAGCACTTGGACTCGTCGCTCAGAAGCATGGCACCGAGATTGCCGTGACCGAGGCCGACCTTGCGATCGTCAGCGACGGAGCCGTCAATGCAGAACGCCTGCAGACCTTCGCCGATTTTCTTTGCCGCTTCGGCAGCAGTTTTTACGCCGGAACGGATGGCGATCGCGGCGCCGACACAGTATGCCCAGCATGCGTTTTCAAAACAGATGGGTTGAATGCCCTTGACGATCTCGTAAGGATCGAAGCCCTTCGCTTTGCAGATTTCTCTGCATTCTTCTACGGAGCCGATGCCGTATTGGGCGAGGACACCGTTGATTTTGTCGATTCTTCTTTCGTAACTTTCAAACAAAGCCATGATGTGCACCTCCTAATTATTCCTGCCGCGGGTCGATGTACTTAGCGGCGTTGTCAAACTGGCCGTAGTGACCCTTAGCCTTTTCCAGAGCTGCAGCAGGCTCAACGCCCTTCTTGATGAAGTCCATCATCTTGCCGAGATTGATGAATTCGTATCCGATGATCTCATCGTCCTTATTCAGCGCAACGCGGGTGCAGTAGCCTTCCGCCATTTCGAGGTAGCGCGGGCCCTTTTCTCTGGTGGCAAACATCGTGCCGACCTGGCTGCGCAGACCCTTGCCGAGATCTTCCAGAGAAGCGCCGACGGCCAAACCGCCTTCGGAGAAAGCGGACTGGGTACGACCATAGACAATCTGGAGGAACAGCTCGCGCATTGCGGTGTTGATCGCATCACACACAAGGTCGGTATTGAGCGCTTCGAGAAGCGTCTTGCCGATCAGGATCTCGGACGCCATTGCGGCGGAATGAGTCATGCCGGAGCACCCGAGCGTCTCAACCAGAGCTTCTTCGATGACGCCGTTCTTGACGTTCAGGGTCAGCTTGCAGGCGCCCTGCTGCGGAGCACACCAGCCGACACCGTGCGTAAAGCCGGAGATGTCGCTGATTTGCTTTGCCTGCACCCATTTACCCTCTTCGGGGATAGGAGCCGGGCCGTGGTATGCGCCCTTTGCAATCGGACACATATGCTGTACTTCTGTTGTGTAAATCATTGCAAAAATTCCTTTCCGTTCTTTTCATTGTGCTCCCGCGGAGGCACAAAAAAATAACCGTTGATTCCCGTCTTGCAACAGGTAATTCGCAAAATGCCGATTTTGACGAATTCTAAGTGTATTATACAAAAAGACCGGCGGAATGTCAACGAGAAGCGGGCGGAATTTTGCGGAAGTGCACACAAATGAACGCGGCTTGCGGAAAGGAAGAAAACCTGCTATAATAATGTCTGCTGAATAAACCGTAAAACGGTTTATTCGCGCGGCAAGAGCCGCGCAATTTCGCAAGAACAGCCAAAATGAGCTGTTCTTGCGAAATTCAGGCATTATAATAGAAAAAACAGGAGGCGGAGGAGATTTCATGAGGGTCGTTGAGGCAAGAATCGAGATTCCGATGGGGAGCCAAAACAAATACGAGGTTGATGAAAAAACCGGAAAAATCAAGCTGGACCGCGTGCTGTATTCTGCGTCGTTCTATCCGGTGGAATACGGCTTTATTGAGCATACCCTCAGCCTGGACGGAGATCCGCTGGATATCCTGGTGTTTACCTCCGCGCCGACCTTTCCCGGCTGCTATATCGACTGCCGGATCATCGGCGGCATGGATATGATCGACAGCGGGGAGGAGGACACGAAAATCGTTGCGGTGAATATCGGCGATCCACGCTATGACCATGTTCACCGACTGGAGGATCTCGCACCGCATTATTTAAAGGAGCTTGAAAACTTTTTTTCCACCTACAAGACGCTGCAGGAAAAGGAAACAAAGGTTTTGGGATTCTTTGACGCGGCCGAGGCAGAGACGCGGTTGGATGCTGCGTTGGCGCGCTATCGGGCATAGCGTGCACCTGCCAATCCGCACGCAGGTCTTTGCAAAAGAGGAAAGGTGGTTGGAGCTTGTGCACAGGATCGGATGCCATTTGTCTGTGGCAGACGGTTATTTATCGATGGGAGAGACAGCGCTTGCCATTGGGGCGGACACCATGCAGTTTTTCACCCGTAATCCGCGCGGGAGCAGGGCGAAAGCGATTGACAGGGAAGATGTCCGGCGCTTTTTGGCGTTTTGCGATGAACACGGCATCGGAGACCTTTTGGCGCACGCCCCATATACGCTCAATCCTTGCTCTGCCAATCCGGACACGCGGCAGTTCGCCCTGGAAACTATGCGGGAGGACCTGCAACGACTGGAGCTTCTGCCGCACAGTATGTATAATTTCCACCCGGGCTGCCATACGGGGCAGGGTGTGCAGACCGGTATTGAACAGATCGCGTCGCTGCTGAACACCATTTTGCAGGAGGTGCAGACGACGACGGTACTGCTGGAAACCATGGCGGGAAAGGGAAGCGAAATTGGAGGACGGTTCGAGGAACTGAAGGCGATTCTGGAACGTGTGGAGCGACCGGAGCATATGGGTGTTTGCATAGACACCTGCCATGTGCATGACGCGGGCTATGATATTGTGCATGATCTGGATGGCGTCCTGGAGGAATTTGACCGTGTGGTCGGACTGCGTTATCTCAAAGCAATCCACTGTAATGACAGCCTGAACCCGCTGGGGAGCCGCAAGGACCGCCATGCAAGGCTGGGAGAGGGACGGATCGGACTGGAGGCATTCCGTGCGTTGGTATGTCACCCGGCGCTGCAGGGGCTGCCCATCGAGCTGGAAACGCCAAACGATTTGGCGGGCTACGCTGCGGAGATCCGTCTTTTGCGCACGATGGAAACAGATAAATAACGGAGGAAGCGGCAGCTTCCTCCGTGCGGCGGGTTATTGAACGCGAAAGGGAACCGTGACGGTTCCCTTTCGCACTTTTCTTTCCTCCGTTACACGCAACCGGATCGTTTTATGACAGACTGACGCGCATCGTGCGTTTGTACGATGCGCGTCTTATACAGAACCTAATAAAAACTAAGCATCCGGTCAAACGGGCGCACAAACGGTCAGCGTTCCGCTGGTGGCTCCACTGCCGTTGACGGCTCCGCTGGCGCGGACGGTTCCGTCGGCTCTGATGACTCGGAGGTGGGCTCTGTTTCCGCATAGGTCTTGTCCGCATCTGCCAGCGTCCGGGCGGTTGCGGAATTATGGAACACGCAATCCAGCGCCGGAGTCACCGAGGAGATTGCGCCGCGTGTCACATAGATGGCATAGCTTTTGAATACCACGGGACAGATCGGCGCGTTGTCCAAAAGCTGTTTGCAAAGCTCTGCGTAGCTGCCGGAATTCTCCAACGCCGCAAGACAGAGCGTGGACAGCGATGCATCTGCAATGGAGCCGTAGTTCAGGTTCCCGTTGGAGGCGAAAAACTCGGAAAGATCAAAATTCGCCGTCAGCCGGACCTCACCGAAATACAGATCGTAAGCGCCCTGGCGCAGGGCTGTGCGGTACTCCTTCCAGCTCAGCGCCTTGACCGTTAAATATAGTCCGCAGGACTTCATCTCCTCTGCGATCTGCTCTGCTGCCTTAACGCGCACCGGGTCATCCGAACAGACAAGGAACACACCTGCCGTGGCTTCCGAGGTGACAACGCCGGAGTTGTGGACGGCGGAGCGGAAATGCGGCGCATCATAGACATAAGAGGAGGCAAGCTGTGTGTCATACAGATCGGAATTCGGGGAGCAGGGAAATACCGTTGGGACCGCAAAGCCTCCGTATACGGAAGCGACCAGCCCCTCGCGATCCACTGCGTAGGTCACAGCAGTACGGAGCGTCGCATTGGTAAAAATACCCTTTGAAAGATTGAAACCGATGTAGTGCAGCACCGTTGTCGGCACTTCCCATACCTCATAGTCACAGCGGTAATGGATCGCCGCCGGAGAATTCGGATCGCAGTAGATGATGTCTGTACCGCCGAATTCAAAATCATCCCGGAGCTCACTTTGCGTAGCGGCAGTACTGAGACTGATCGTTTCCAGATTTACGGCCAGCGCCTGCGTCTGCCACCAGTAGCGGTTCCGGACGAGCTGGGCGCCCTGCACTGCGTAAGCTCCCGTACCGATGGGCGTCTGGCTGTCGATGGTGCTTTCCTTCAGGATTGGCACGTCCAGCATCAGCGAAAAGTTTTCATATGCGGTATTCAATCGGACCGTGACCACGTTCCCTTCTGCGGAAACGGAAGACATGTGCTCTAATCTGCCGGCGTAAAAATCACTGTCTGCTGCGGCACGCAGCGATGCCGCCACATCTGCGCCTGTCAGCGCAGTGCCATCGGAAAAGCAAACGTCGGACAAAAGGGTGAAACGGTAGGTTTTTCCGTCCTCCGAGACCGTGAAGCTGTCGCAAAGCAACGGCTCCGAGCGGAACTGATTGGAAACCACAAAAAGGCTTTCATACAGGAGGGAAAAGGTTGCACGGTTAATGGTGGCGTCACAGGTATAAGGATTCAGACCGCTTTCCGGCAGATAAGACATGCCGAACCGGGCGGGCTTTACGCTTTCCCCCGGTGTAGTTTCCCCCAATGGCTCGGATGCAGTCGTGGAGGAGGTCGGCTCCTGCGACTGTGTGCTGCAGCCGCACAGCAATATCAGCGCAAGAAAGAGCGCGAACAGTTTTTTCACATGAACTCTCCTTTATACCGATGTCCAATGAAAAGTGTATTCTTTTCATTGCAGGTTAGTATTATTTCTTGAGCATGATGACCGCAGCCAGAGAGCCGCGTCGGTTCCCTACCCGCCGATGCGACCAGAAACGCTCCGGCTGGCAAGCCGTGCAGTCAGTGCTGATGTCGATTTTCTCTACACCGGAACGGCGCAGCCAGCAGGCATTCAGAGTTTTTAGGTTTACATAATATTTATCGCCGTCGCGTTGAAGCGACGCCTCCGCCTCTGCGCCCAGCGCAGCGCGCATGGCGTCCGGCACGTCCGTGTCGGTTTGAAAGCAGCATTGGGAGATACAAGGACCAATGGCAGCGCGGATATGCTCCGGCATGCAGCCGAATTCCCGCTGCATTTTTTCCACCGCCACGCGCACAATCCCAGCCGCGGTCCCACGCCAACCGGCATGGACGGCGTCGATGGCGTTCCGCACCGGATCGAACAGCAAAATGGGCGTACAGTCTGCGGAAAAAACGGTCAACGCTACTTCAGGCTCGTCGGTGATCAGTCCGTCGCAGTCCTCCGGTACCGGGAGGATCAGCCCTTGCCCCCGCTCCGCACAACCGACACGTCGAACGATATCGGAATGCACCTGCTTCGTAAAAACGGTATGCTTCGGTGAGAAGCCCACGGCCTCGCCGAGCCGGCGGTAGTTTTCCCAGACGTTGCGGAAGCGATCACCGCGGTGCACCCCCAGATTCAGACTGGAAAGCGCACCATCGCTCACGCCGCCGAAGCGGGTAGAAAAGCAGTGGGGCGTTTGCGCCAGCAGATTGGAGGTGAGGTATTCCGGTCCCCACTCTCGGTTTACATAAAATCCCATTACTTTGCCTCGTCCTTGTCCCGGCAGCAATGCTTATATTTCTTGCCGCTGCCGCAGGGGCACGGGTCGTTCGCACCGATTTTGATTTTCTTGACCGGCTGCTTTTTCACCGTTTTATCCTGACTGCCGCCGGTGGCGGTGATGGTTGCGACCTGCTTGCGGCGGACTTCTTCGTTCTTCCGCAGGCGGAAGAGGAACAGACGCCGCACGGTTTCCTCGCGGATGGCATTGATCATGCCGTCAAACATGGCAAAGCCCTCGCGTTTATAAGCAACGACCGGATCGGTCTGGCCGTACGCCCGCAGCCGGATGCCCTGCTTCAGGTCGTCCATTGCGTCGATGTTGTCCATCCAGTATTCGTCCACGACACGCAGAAGAATGATGCGCTCGATCTCCCGCATCTGTTCTGCGCCGAACTCCCGCTCCCGCTGTGCATACATATCATGCAGGAGCTTGCCCAGCCGTTCCTTTGCCTCGGATTTGCTCATGGCGACGTCCGGTACAAAGGAGTTTTTGGCAAAATACACACCGTCGAATTTAGCGCAGAGCGGTGCAAGCTGTTCCGCGCTTTCCGCATGCTCCGATGCACCGTAGGCGCTTTCCACCTCGGAGTCAATGACATACTGTATCATACCCTCAATGGTGGGAGAGAGGTCTTCGCCGTTGAGCACCTTTTGCCGCTGCTCATAGATGACGCTGCGCTGCGTGTTCATCACGTCGTCGTACTCCAGCACGTTTTTACGCGCCTGGAAGTTGCGGCTTTCCACGGTTTTCTGTGCGTTTTCAATGGCGTTGGACAGCATTTTCGCATCGATGGGGGTATCCTCGTCGATGCCGAGGCTGTTCATGATATTCATGACCCGCTCGGAGCCGAACAGACGCATGATATCATCTTCAAGAGAGAGGAAGAACTTTGTCTCGCCGGGGTCTCCCTGACGACCGGAACGCCCGCGGAGCTGATTGTCAATCCGTCGGGACTCGTGACGTTCCGTGCCGATGATATATAAGCCGCCCGCTTCGCGCACGCGCTTTGCTTCTGCCGCCGTCTCCGCCTTATGGCAGGCATATGCTTCCTTGAACGCCGTCCGCACGGCAATGATCTCCGGATCCTCTGTTTCAGCGAAGGAATTCGCCTCTGCGAGCAACTCGTCCGGTATCTCTCTCTTCCGGAGATCTGCCAGCGCCATATACTCCGGATTGCCGCCCAGCATAATGTCCGTGCCGCGGCCTGCCATATTGGTGGAGATGGTCACGGCGCCGAACTTGCCTGCCTGCGCGACAATCTCCGCTTCTTTCTCATGGTGTTTTGCATTCAGCACTGTGTGCCGAACGCCCTCGCGCTTCAGAAGCTTGGAGAGCAGCTCCGATTTTTCGATGGAAATCGTGCCGACCAGAACCGGCTGACCCTTGGCATGGCACTGCTTGATCTGCTCGATCACGGCGCGGTACTTTCCCGCTGCCGTTTTGTACACCACATCGTTGTTGTCAATACGAATCACCGGCTTATTCGTGGGGATCTCCACAATATCCAGCCGATAGATCGCGGAAAACTCTTCTTCCTCGGTGAGCGCCGTGCCGGTCATGCCGGAGAGCTTGGTGTACAGACGGAAGAAGTTCTGGAATGTGATGGTGGCCAGCGTCCTGTTCTCACCGGCAACGCTCACGCCTTCTTTCGCTTCGATCGCCTGATGCAGGCCCTCGTTATAGCGGCGACCGTACATCAGTCGCCCGGTAAACTCATCCACAATAATGACCTGTCCGTCCTTGACCACATAATCGATGTCCCGTTTCATGATACCGCGGGCGCGCATCGCCTGATTGATATGGTGAGACAGCGTCGTGTTTTCCACATCGGCAAGGTTTTCCACGCCGAAATATTTCTCCGCCTTGGCAATGCCGCTGGCGGTCAGAGACGCGGTGCGCGCCTTTTCATCGACGTAGTAATCGCAGTCCAGATTATCCTGTTCTTCTTTTTCATCCGTGGTGGCGAATACCTTTTTCCGCAGCCCGGAAACAAAGAAATCCGCCATTTCATACAGCTTTGTGGATTCCTCGCCTTTTCCGGAGATGATCAACGGCGTGCGGGCTTCGTCGATCAGGATGGAGTCCACCTCGTCCACGATGGCAAAATAATGCCCCCGCTGCACCATGTCCTTTTTATAAAGCGCCATGTTGTCCCGCAGATAGTCAAAGCCCAGCTCATTGTTGGTGCAGTAGGTGATGTCGGCGCGGTATGCCTCCCGGCGCTCATCAGATTTCAGATCGTGAATGATCAGACCTACGGTGAGCCCTAAGAAACGGTACACCTTTCCCATCCATTCCGAGTCACGCTTGGCAAGGTAGTCGTTGACCGTCACAATATGCACGCCCTGGCCCGCCAGTGCATTCAGGTACGCGGGCAAAATGGCGACCAGTGTCTTGCCTTCGCCAGTTTTCATTTCCGCGATTCTGCCCTGATGCAGCACGATACCACCGATGAGCTGGACGCGGTACGGACGCATGCCAAGAACGCGGTCCGCCGCCTCGCGGCAGACAGCAAATGCCTCCGGCAGCAGATCATCCAGCGTCTCCCCGTTTTGGTAGCGGCGCTTGAATTCCGCTGTTTTTTCCCTCAGTTCCTCGTCTGAGAGTTTTGCGATTTCAATGCCGAGAGCTTCGATGCGATCCACCGTGGGCAGCAGCTTTTTGACTTCCCGCTCCGAGCGCGTTCCGAATAATTTATTGATGATTCCCATAAGTTGTTGACCTTTCCGTCACATTTTTTCCTGATTGTAGTAGCATTATAGCACATTGGTACCGATAAGAAAAGCGCGAAGCCGATTCCGAAACAGAAAATTCACAAAACAGCGGTGATTTCCTATGTTTCAAATGTAATCACGGTGTAATACTTTGAATCTTCAAACTGCACCCGTTCATCGATGCGCTGCTTCAGCTCCGCGGTCTGTCCTGTCATGGAGAACGGAACGACAAGATCGAAAATCAGATTGGTATGCCCCGGTCCGCGTACCATGCGGAAGTCATGCAGCTTCAGCGCCGGGTCGATTGCGCAGATTTCCTGCTCCACCAGCGCCCGCATATGGTTCAGCTCCTCATTGTCCGTCTCGATGGGGTCGTAGTGTATCACCAGATGCACGTGCAGATCCCGAAATACATCGCGCTCGATATCGTCGATGATATCATGGCACAAAAGCGGATCCTCGCAGACCGCCATTTCAGCGTGCACAGAGGCGAAGCATTGCCCCGGACCGTAATCGTGTACCATCAGATCGTGAAT
>CAMGMW010000029.1 GCA_946059285.1 uncultured Clostridia bacterium | reverse complement strand
GCCCTGCATACGCTTAAAACGGATCAGCACATCTTGCATTGCGGCATCCATTGCGTGTCCCATGTGAAGCTGTCCTGTCACATTGGGAGGCGGCATCACAATGGTAAACGGCTTTTTCTTCGGATCCCGTTCTGTGTGGAAATAGCCGTTTTCCGTCCAGAATTGATACAGCCGGTTTTCGACATCCTTCGGTTCATAGGTTTTCGGCAGCTCTCTAGCCATGATCGGTTTCTCCTTTCATTTTCCATACGAAAAAACGCCCTGAGCTGTTTGCTCAGGGCGAAATGACTTCCGTGGTACCACCTGAATTCCCGGCAAGTGCCGGGCACTCGCACTCTGTAACGGGAGCACCCGTGCGGACCTGATGGTATTTTCAGCCCGCCCATTCCGAAGCGACCTTCCGCAGCCTCCGCAGGGACTTGCACCAACCGTCCCCTCTCTGCATCAGAGGTTTGCGTACTCCTCTTCCTCAACACGTTTTGCAGTATGTTGATATGATAACGGAAGGAACCGGAAAAGTCAAGGGTTTTCTATGCTTTGCCGGCACTTGCTTTCAGTATCGCAAAACCGGTGGGCCTGCAACTGTTCTGATGATTTATGAAAGACTCAGTTCGGAATATAGGCGCTCATCGCGTCGGCAAGCTGTGCAAGCCGCGCTTTTGCAGCATCCTGCTGTGCATCGATCGCCGTCAGATAGAGTTTGATTTTCGGCTCAGTGCCGGAAGGACGGACAATCACACTGCCCTGGTCGCCCAATACGAGTGTGATCACATTGGAGCTCGGAAGTTCTACTGCCGTCTTCTCGCCTGTGAGCATATTCCGGCAAATGCGGGACTGATAATCCGTGTATTCCGTCACAGGCATACCCGCAAGTGCTGCGGGGATATGCTCGCGGAACTCCGACATAAACTGCGCGGACAGCTCCATCGCGTTCGGTCCCTTCAGCTCGATGCTGATGACCTTTGCCTCATGCCAGCCGAATTCGGTGTACAGTGCGTCCATCTTCTCCGCTAAGTTTTTTCCTTCCCGCTTAGTCTTGGCGGCAAGGTCGCACGTCAGCATGGAGGCCACCACCGCGTCCTTGTCCCTGGCATAGGTGCCTTTGAGATAGCCGCAGCTTTCCTCAAAGCCGAATACAAAACGGCTTTCTTCGCCTTTTTCCTCCAGTGAAAGGATTTCCCCGCCTATGTATTTGAAGCCGGTCAGCACCGTGCGCATTTTCACACCGTATTTTGCCGCGATTCGATCCGCCATCGGCGTGGAAACAATACTGCGTACCGCCACTGCATCCTCCGGCAGACTGTTTCGCGCCGAAAGCGTCCCAAGAATATCGTCAAGCAGCAGACAGCCCAGCTCATTGCCGGACAGCTTGCGGAAGCCGCTTCCGCACGGAACCGCAACAGCAACGCGGTCGCAGTCCGGATCCGTACCAAGGATCAGGTCAGGGTGCGTCTGTGCGGCAATCTTGTAGCTCTCGTTCAGTGCCGCGTCCGTCTCAGGATTCGGATACTCACAGGTTTTAAAATCGCCGTCCGGCTGCTCCTGTGCCGCCACCACATCGACATTCACACCGATTCTGCTCAGCACCTCGCGCACAGGCTTATTCCCCGCGCCGCACAACGGCGTATAGAGCAGGTTCAAATTGTCATCCGGCTGCTCCGAGATCCGCTCTGCCAGAACGGTCTGATAATACGCCTCCCAAAGTGCCGGCGCGATATACTCTACCTTTCCGTTTTCCAACAGCTCGACAAAGCCGACTGCGGAAGGGACAAAATACGGAATTTCGGAAATTGCCGCGAATACCCGCGCCGCCGGTGCGTCGGTCATCTGGCAACCGTCAGGTCCGTAGCATTTGATTCCGTTATAGATTCCGGCATTGTGGCTGGCGGAAACAACGATGCCGCAGCCGCAGCCCAGACGGCGTACAGCAAAAGAAAGCATCGGTGTCGGTGCCAGCTCATGATAAACATATACATGAACGCCCTGTTCGGCCAAAGCCTCCGCGCAGATTTCCGCATAGCGGCGGGAGTTATGGCGGGAGTCATTGCCGATCGCACATTTTTGCGGCAATGAGGTTGAGGACAGCCAGCGGGCAATGCCCTGCGCGGTACGGCGCACCGTAAAATCATTGAGACGGTTGGTGCCAAGGTCCATAATGCCGCGAATGCCCGCGGTGCCGAATTGCAATTCCGCACCGAAGCAGCCCTTAAGCATATCTTCATCCTCTGCCATCTTTTTAAGTCTTTTCAGTTCGCTTTCCCGCAGTGGTGCCGTTTTACACCAGATCTGATAACGCTCCAAATAAGTCATAGTTACCTCCAAGTTTAAAAAACAGGTCAATGTTCATTGACCTGTTTAATGTGCCGAGTCAGTCTTTTGACACGCTGTAGTCCGTTCCCAACTTGAAAAGCCGCAAAAACGGTTTGACTGGACGCAAAAGGCAACCATTGCCGTTTCCTTGCAGGCGGGCTTCCCCTCCGCAGCCTTTGACCGCAAGGGTTTCGTCAGTCTGTCTACAACATTCATTGACCTGCTTTATGCTTTATCAGACATCCTCGATGATCGCGGAATTGTTTCGTGCCTGCGGATTGACCAGCGCACGGAATTTCGAGCGGGAATCGCGGATTTCGGAAAGGGCTTCCGCAACCGCTTCCTCCGTCCGGCGCAGAGAATCGTCCACATAGTCGTTGGTGACCTGCTTCAGTTCTTTGATCTTATCCTGTGCCGCGCGAATCATCTCATTGGCCTGGTTCTTGGCTTCCATATAAACCGCTTCCTGAGAAACAAGCTGGCGCGCCTGTACCTGCGCCGCCTTGAGGATATTCTCCGCCTCACGCTTTGCATTGGTAATCAGCTCACTGCGGGACTCGACGATTGTTTTCGCCTGTTTCAGCTCGCCGGGGAGCTGATTGCTGATCTCATCAAGCAAATCCAACACCCGGTCGCGCTCCAAAGCACACTTATCGCTGCTGAACGGCACACTTCTTGCGTCCTGCACCATCTCATACAAAGTACCGATTACTTCTTCAATGCTGTGTTCGTTCATCGTTATGCCTCCTTATTTTTCCTTCTGAGTAACATTCTTTCCTGAAATTCCGGAATAATTGCCGCCGGCAGAAAATCCGACAAGTCCGCCGCATAATAGCCCATTTCCTTGACCGCACTTGAGCTGAGGTACATATATTGATGCTCTGCGGTCAAAAACAGCGAATCCAGCTCCGGATTGAGCTTGTGGTTGATCATCGCCATTTGGAATTCTTTTTCGAAGTCGGAGCCGGCGCGCAAGCCCTTGACAATGGTACAGCAGCCATGTTCTCTTGCATACTCCGCCAGCAGACCGTCATAGGCGTCCACGCTGACATTCGGCAGATGTCCGGTCACGCGCCGGAGCTGTGCTTCTCGCTCCTCCAGCGTAAACAGCGGTTTCTTCTCGCAGTTGACCATCACACAGACGATCACCCGATCAAAGAGACGCGAAGCACGTTCAATGATATTCAGGTGTCCGTTGGTGACTGGGTCAAAACTGCCCGGATAAACGGCAATCTTCATTTCATATCCTCTCGCTGTGTCTTACGGAACAGCGTTATGATTGTCTTCCCATAGTGGTAGTCCTTTGAGCGCTCCAGACCGTCAAAGGTCTCGTCCAGCGGTTTCCCGACCGGGCGTTCTGTGATAATTATACCACCATCTGCCAAAATGTCAATTTCTGAGATGGATTTTATTGCAATTTCTAACGATTTTTCTGCATAGGGAGGGTCCAAAAAGATCAAATGGAAGCATTTTTTGCATCGAACAAGGTAATTCAGTGCTTCTCCCTTGATGATTTCGGCACGATCCGACAAATGCGTTCTGCGCAGGTTCTCCCGCACCAATCCGACGGCATCGTCCCGTTGGTCCACAAAAACGGCGTGCTCGGCACCGCGGCTGAGCGCTTCAATGCCGAGTTGTCCCGTGCCGGCAAACAAATCCAGCACCGTTCCGTAGATGTCGTACTGTATGATGTTGAACAAAGCTTCCTTCACACGGTCCGTCGTCGGACGGGTGTGTTCCCCCTCCGGTGTTTTCAGCTTTGTACCCCGTGCGGTTCCTGTAATCACTCGCATATTATGGCTCCTGAGAATGAAAATAGTCGTACACCGCCTGTGCCGCAGAAGCGGGCAGACACGCTTGCAGCTCATTCAACTCCGCCTTGCGGATCGCGGCGACAGATTTAAATTTTTTTAGCAGCAATCCCCTGCGCTTTTCGCCGATGCCGGGAATCGCGTCCAGTGACGATCCTTTCACGCGACGGCTGCGCAGTGTGCGGTGATAAGTGATCGCAAAACGGTGGGTTTCTTCCTGAATTCTACCGATAAAGGAAAAAACTGCCGTATTTCCCCGGATTCCGATTTCTTCCCCATCCGGTGTGACCAATGCCCGCGTCCGGTGGCGGTTGTCCTTGACCATGCCGAACGTCGGTATCACGATACCCATTTGCGCAAGCGCCTCAGACACTACCTGCGCATGCACCGCACCGCCGTCAATCAGCAGCACATCAGGACGTATCTCGAAGCCCTTGTCGCCGTCCAGATAATGGCAGAAGCGGCGGCACAGCACCTGACGCATTGCGGCATAGTCGTCCTGATCTTCCATGTTTTCCAGTTTGAATCGCTTATAATCACTTTTTTTCGGTTTTCCGTCCTGAAACACCGTCATAGAGGCAACGATATCCGTGCCCGAAATATTGGAAATATCATAAGCCTCCAGCCGTTCCGGGATCGCAGGCAGTTTCAGCATGGACCGCAGCAACAGAAGCGTACCGTTCAGCCGTTCTGCCGCCGTTGTCGCCCGCCGCGCTTCTTCTTCGGCATTTTTGCAGGCCAGCTCTGACAGCCGCTTCCCGTCCCCGCGCCGCGGGGCAAGGATGGAAACCTTTTTCTCCAGCTTTTCCTGCAAAAGCTGCGCAAAAGGCGCCGCGTCCTCCATCGGCATGGGCAGCAAAATACGCCTGGGTGCCGCTTTTCGCGCAAGATAATACTGCTTGACCAGTGAAGAAAGCGCCTCCGCTGGATCATCTGCCACGGGAAGCAGCTCATAATCCTTGTCCATCAAGCTGCCGCCAATATAATGCAGCACGGCAAAGCAGGCCCTTGCCTCGGTCTGATGCCAGCCGATGACATCCGTATCCGCCATGGTTCCCGCGGTCACAAGCTGCTTTTGACCAAGCAGTGTGATGGCGCGCAAACGGTCGCGGTATTCGGCGGCGTGTTCAAATTCCAGCCGCTCAGCGGCGGCCTCCATCTTCTGCTGCAAGGCATCTATCAGGGTTTGATGCTTCCCCTCCAGCAGAAGCACCGCCTGCTCCAGCAGTGTATGGTACTCTTCCTGTGTCTTGCACGACCGGCACCAGCCGTCACAGGTATTCATCTGAAAATTCAGGCAGGGTCTGTCCCTGCCGATGTCCCGCGGAAACTTTTTTGAACAATTCGGCAGATGAAAGGTGGCGCGGATCGCTTCAATGACCTGTTGGGAGCGCCCACGGCTTCCATATGGACCAAAATACTTTGCGCCGTCATCCTTGACACGTGTCGCCAGTGTGATGGAGGGATACGCCTCCCGCAGATCCACCCGCAAATACGGATAGCCCTTATCGTCCTTCAGGAGGATATTGTACTTGGGCATATAGTGCTTGATGAGTGAGCATTCCAGCACCAATGCCTCAAATTCCGATGCCGCCGCAATGGTTTCAAAATGATCCACCTGCGAAACCATCCGCCGGGTCTTCGGCGTATGGGACGCGGTATCCTGAAAATACTGGCTGACCCGGTTTTTCAGTTTTTTCGCTTTCCCCACATAGATGACCGTATCCGCGCTGTCTTTCATCAGATAAACGCCCGGCTCATACGGCAATGACAGGGCTGCTTGCTTCAGTTCTTCCCGCGTCATATCATCCCTCACCAATGAAAAACTGTCCCAAGCGCCCCATAGGCGGCGCTTGGGACAGCCGAATTACAAACTCAGAAGATGTCCTTCACCAGCATTGCAGACAAAGATTTGACAGCGGCTTCCTCATCAGGTCCTTCCGCAACCAGCGTGATCTCCGTTCCGGTGGTGATCCCCATCGAAAGGACGCCCAACAGACTCTTCGCATTGATCTTGCGGTCATCCGCCTCGATCCAAATGCTGGAACGGAACTCATTCGCCTTCTGAATAAAATAAGTAGCCTGCTTATTATGCAGTCCGGATTCACATTTTACGACTGATTTTTCTGTATACATGCGCGTCACTCCTTAATCAGTTACAATCCGAAGATTGTACGTCTACATAAAATATATCAAATCCTGAGGATTTGTCAACAAAAAAATTAATTTAGTTCCGCAATGGTCACGCCGTCCTCGCCTTCGCCGTAAACACCCAGACGATAGCGTTTGACCGCTCGGTTGTGTTTAAGCTCCTCATGCACCGCTTTTCGCAGGATTCCGGATCCTTTTCCATGGATAATCCGCACAGAGGCAAGGTTTGCCAGCATGGCATTATCCAAGAAAATTGACAGCGCTGCAACCGCTTCTCCCGCGCTCATACCGCGCAGGTCCAATTCCGCGGCAGTGGCAACATTCCGGAATTCTCGCTGCGCCCGTTCAATGATTTTCTTGGTCTGCTGCTGCGTCTCTTCAATCAGGTAGACCTCCTCCGGCTTAGCTGTCATCTTCATGACGCCCGCCTGCAATTCATAGCTGCCGTCCTTGTTGATGGAAAGCACGGAAGCCCTTGTACCGAAGCGAAGCAGCTCCACCGTATCGCCCGGCCTGATGGCCCGGGTCGCCGCGGGACGCTCAGGCTGCTTCTGCCGGTCTGCCAACGCATCCTCCGCCTCATTGAGCCTTCGCCGCAGCTCCGCCTGCTTTGCGTTGCTGTCCTGCACATCCGCACTGTCGCGCATTTGTCTGCGAAGCTGTTTAAGTTCCTCCGCCACCTCATTGGAGACGCGCCGCGCATTTTCAATGATGCTCTGCGCCTCCGCACGGGCGACTTTTACCGCCTTTTCCCGCTCCCGCTTGATTTCGGCGTAGTATGCCTCGGACTTCTCTTTCATTTGCTCCGTCTCCAGACGCAGACGCTCCGCTTCCAACTTTGCCGTCTCCATCTGCTGCCGCTGCTGCTCCAGCTGGTTGAGCACGTCTTCAAAATTGCGGTCGTTTTCATTGACCAGACTTTTCGCCTTGTCGATGATCATATCCGGCAGTCCCAGGCGGTGAGAAATCGCAAAGGCATTGGATTTTCCCGGTATGCCGATCAACAGACGGTAGGTCGGTCGCAGCGTCTCCACGTCAAATTCACAGGAGGCGTTCATAACGCCCTGCGTGCGCATGGCATAGAGCTTTAGCTCCGCATAGTGCGTCGTCGCCGCCACGCGGCTGCCGCACTGACGGCAGAATTCGATCAGCGCCGTAGCGAGCGCAGCGCCCTCGGCGGGGTCGGTTCCTGCCCCCAGTTCGTCAAACAGCACCAGCGTATCACTGTCGCAGTCAGAAACGATCTGCACAATATTTTTCATATGCGCGGAGAACGTCGAAAGGGATTGCTCAATCGACTGCTCGTCGCCGATGTCCGCCAGAACCCGCTCAAAAATCGATACCGCGCTGCCATGCTCTGCCGGGATATGCAGTCCGCATTCCGCCATCAGGGTCAAAAGCCCGATCGTTTTCAGTGTAACCGTCTTACCTCCGGTGTTCGGACCGGTGATGATCAGCGTATCAAAGTCACTGCCCAGGCGCACGGAAATGGGAACGACGGTCTTTTTCTCAATGAGTGGATGTCTTGCACGCACCAACTCGATCGTGGCATCGGCTCGAATTTCCGGCTCGACAGCATCCATCGCCAGAGACAGCCGTGCTTTTGCAAAGATCACATCCAACGCAACCAGCATCTCATAACTGTGGCAGATGCTCTCGCGGAAAGACGCCGCTTCGGCGGAAAGCTCCGCAAGAATGCGCTCGATCTCCTTTTTCTCGCGGATCATCAGCTCCCGAAGCGCGTTGTTCGCGTTGACCGCTGACATCGGTTCAATAAAAAACGTACTGCCTGTGGAGGAAACGTCATGCACCAGTCCGGGAATCTCGCTCTTGTATTCACTCTTCACCGGGACCACATAGCGATCCCCGCGCAAAGTGATGATCGGGTCGCGTAAATATTTGGAATAGCTGGGAGAAGTGATGATCTTTTGCAGGGATTCCTTCACCTTCGCGCTTTGGATGCGCATATGGCGGCGGATATCCGCTAATTCGCTGCTGGCTGCATCGGCAATCTCTTCCTCAGAAAGAATGGAATTGCTGATTTTTTCCTCCAAATAGCGATTGGGGGAAAGCTCCTGAAAATAGACATCCAACACCGTTTGCACGCTGTCGGTGTTATAGTACGACTTGACGCTGCGGATACAATGCAGGACACCGGCAATCCGAAGCAGTTCAGCGGGTGTCAGGCAGCCGCCGCGATCCGCCCGCTCCAATGACGGTGCGATCTCGTGCACATTATGGAAGCTGGGTGCGCCCTTCAGCGTGATCAGCCCGCATGCAGCCGTCGTCTGCTTCTGCAGCAGCCGGATATCCTCCGCATCCGTCAGCGGCATTAGCCCCAAACAGCGCTCTTTGCCGTCATCACTGTTGGCGCACGCGGCAAGTCTGGAGAGTACCGCTTCCAGTTCCAGCTTTTTTAACGATTTTTCATATAGTTCTGTCATTCGTAACTCCGTTCAAAAAATAGTGATTTATAAAAATCAAGTGTGTAAAAGCCACGTTCCAGTCTGGCACACAGGTAGCTCTCCGTAATCCCGCTCAGTTCTGCCAAAGATGTCTCTGACAGAGTAAACGCATACAGCCGGCGCGGCTCTGCGCTGACGATATAGCGCATCGCAGCCAACGTCCCCGCGGAAAGCGGCATTCGAATGCCGTCCGCCCAATCTGCGCGGCAATCGGCGCACTGCAATGCTCCATGGGTAATGTTGAAGCGGTCCGGATTCGTCCTGCCGCAGATTACGCAACCCCGCAAGTCCGGCAAATAGCCTGCAATGCAGGCAACCCTCAACTCAAACGCCGCCTTGATCAGCATTTGCGGCTGAGATTTCTGGCACAGCGCAAACAGCGCATTGAGCAACAGCGGCAGGAGCTGCGGGTTCGGTACATCCTCCTGCGCAATAACCTCCGCGACCTGTGCAAAATATGACGCAAGCGACAAACGCTCAAGATCCTCCCGCAGCGGAGTAAACATTTCTCTCGCCGTTGCCTCCGTCGCCGTATAGCGCCCCTGATAGTCCAAAAGCGTAAAGTCGGAAAAAGTCAGAAGCTGACATGCCGCACGGAGCTTACTGCCGCGGCTCTTGACGCCACGCGCCTTCACTGTCAGCAGTCCGTCCTCCCGCGTCAGCACCGTCAGCAGTTTGTCGTTATCTTTATATTCCGTTTCCCGCAGGACGATGCCTTCCGTTTTCAGATACATGTGCTCTCCTATGTAGCAGGGCGATCACCCTGCAATATGATCAGGTTTTCCTGTTTTCCTCTCTGCGATATAGAAGGTATGCCTCCGGTGCTCCGGTTTCCAGAAACAGTTGCCAGAAAAAAGCTTCGTCCATCTGTCATCCTCCTGCATTTGATAGTGTTAGGATTTGACCTGTGGGACAGAACATACCTTGAAATATCTGTTATGTTTATTATTCATAGCCGAAATTGCGGATCAAAAAGTCGCTGTCACGCCAGTTTTCCTTCACCTTAACCCATGTCTGAAGGAAGACTTTTGTCCCCATGAACCGCTCACAGTCCTCGCGGGCCGCTGTGCTGATTTTCTTCAGCATCGCGCCGTTTTTACCAATGATAATCCCCTTGTGGCTGGCTTTTTCGCAGTAAATCGTCGCATCCACATCAATCACGCCGCTGTCCCGCTCGGAAAATCTCGTAATCTCCACCGCCGTGCCGTGCGGGATCTCGCGTTCCAGATTCCAAAGCAGCTTTTCGCGGATGATCTCCGCGATCACCTGCCGTTCCGGCTGATCGGAGGTCATCTCCTCCGGGAAGAAAAAGGGACTCTCCGACGCATACTTCCGGCATTCATCCAGAAGCTCTTCGATTCCCTCCTTATACTTTGCAGAAATCGGAATTACTGCGTCAAAATCAAACTGCTTTGCATAAACTGCCATGACTGCCAGAAGGCTTTCCTTTTCCACCGTGTCAATTTTATTGATGACCAGAATCGCAGGCGCGCCGGACTGTCTGATCTGCGCAAGCAGCGTCTCCTCCTGCGGACCAATATTTGCAATCGGCTCCACCAAAAGCAGCACAACGTCCACATCGGCGACGGATTCCCGCACCACGTTGACCATATAGTCGCCCAACTTCGTTCTGGGCTTATGAAAGCCCGGTGTGTCGACGAACACGAGCTGGGTATCCCCTTGTGTGATCACGCCGCAGATACGGTTGCGTGTGGTTTGCGGTTTATTGGAAACAATG
>CAMGMW010000028.1 GCA_946059285.1 uncultured Clostridia bacterium | reverse complement strand
CAGACCCCATCCGCCATAGATTGCGCCGTCCATGCAGAATCTGATCAAAAGCGATGAGAGCTTTTGATCAGATACCGGTATGAACCACCTCTTGCACAGACGGGGTTGCCATGTTATCATTTCAGCAAGAAAAGTCGAGAGAAAGCTTCACTGAAAACGGTATAATGAACACAGCAAAGGGGGGATAAGGGGTGAAAGAGCAAATACTGGCGGTCCAACGCATGCAGGATTACATCGAAGGGCATCTGGAGGAAGAAATCACACTGTCGGAGCTGGCGCGGGTGTCCTGTTTTTCTCCGTGGCATTCCTACCGGCTGTTTCGGCAGTATACGGGTCTGACGCCGGCCGGGTATATCCGCAGGCTGCGGCTTTCCCGTTCGGCACTTCGGCTGAAGAAAGAAAGCTGCCGCATCATTGACGCCGCTCTGGATCTGGGTTTCGGCAGCGTCGATGGCTATACCAGGGCTTTTTTTCGTGAATTCGGTGTCAATCCGGGCACCTATGCCAAAGAGCCGGTTCCTATCACGCTGTTTATCCCCTACGGCGTAAAATTTCGTGAACTCAGAAAGGATAATGTCAGCATGGAAAATTTACAAAGCATATTCGTTCAGATCATCCATAAACCGAAGCGAATGGCGATCATTAAGCGCGGGATCAAAGCAGAGGACTATTTTCCTTACTGTGAGGAAGTAGGCTGCGATGTCTGGGGACTGCTCACCAGCATGGATTCCCTTCGCGGAGAGCCGGTATGCCTGTGGCTGCCGGAAGCTTACAAGAAGCCGAATACCTCCACCTATGTACAGGGCGTGGAGGCTGACGCTGACTACAGCGGCGCGCTTCCCGAGGGCTTTGACAGCATCATATTGCCCGAAGCGGACTATCTAATGTTTCAGGGAGAGCCGTTTCGGGAGGAAAACTACTGCGAGGCAATTGCGGCTGTCCAGCAAGCCATGGATCGCTATGACCCGTCCGTGATCGGCTATGCGTGGGACGAAGCGAATCCGCGCATCCAGCTTGAGCCGCGGGGTGAGCGCGGCTACATCGAACTTCGACCGGTAAAAAGAATAACCGACTGACGCTCACGTTATACAGGCATTGCGCGGCGGCCCCCGCTGATTGAGAGAGCACAGGCACTCCGCCGAGATTTTGCATTTTTGATACTTGGAAGGCAAAAAGAAGTGTGATATAATAACAAAAAGCACACAGTAATGTGCAGCCGGACGGCAGACGGGCGGATTGAAAACCCATGAAGTTTCAAACGGGAGGAAGATACTATGTCGATGATCAAGGATATCGCCCTTCGGGACGAGGGACACCGTCGCATCAACTGGGTCGCGCAGCATATGCCTGTGCTCAATGCGATCGGCGAGCGCTTTGAGCGGGAACAGCCCTTCAAAGGCATGAAAATTGCGCTTTCCATCCACCTGGAGGCCAAAACGGCGTATCTGGTGAAAACACTTGTCCGCGGCGGTGCGGAGCTTCATGTTTCCGGCTCCAATCCGCTCTCCACGCAGGACAGCGTATGCGCTGCGCTGGTGGATGACGGCATTACCGTCAACGCCGTTCACGGCGCGGACTGGAAACAGATGAAGGTCATGTGGGAACAGACGCTTTCCTGCCATCCCGACATCGTGATCGATGACGGCGCCGAGCTGATGAACCTCCTGCTGGACGATTGCAGAGCGTATGCCGACCGCGTGCTCGGCGGCTGTGAGGAAACAACCTCCGGCGTGCAGCGGCTGCGCGGCTGGGAACGCGGCGGGAAACTGGCGTTTCCCGTCATGGCGGTCAACGATGCCCGCTGCAAGAGCTATTTTGACAACACCTACGGAACCGGTCAGACCGTATGGGACGGCATTATGCGCACGACCAATCTGCAGATCAACGGTAAGACCGTGGTTGTCGCCGGCTACGGCTATTGCGGACGGGGCGTCGCCCATATTGCCAGAGGACTGAACGCGCAGGTTATCGTGACTGAGATAGATCCGGTCAAGTCGATTTTGGCGATCATGGACGGCTACCGTGCCATGTCCATGGAGGAAGCGGCGCCTCTGGGCGACATTTTCGTGACGGTAACTGCCTGCTGCGACGTGATTCGCCCGGAGCATTTCGCGGTGATGAAGGACGGCGCGATCGTGGCAAACGCCGGTCATTTTAACATTGAGATCGATGTGGACGGACTGTCCAAAATGGCGGTGGAAAAGACAGAACTGCGGCACAATCTTGATGGTTACCGCCTGCCTGACGGCAGGATCATCGCCGTTGTTGCCGATGGCGGATTGTGCAACATCGCGGCGGCAGACGGGCATCCGATGGAAATCATGGATATGTCCTTTGCGCTGCAGGCGCTTGGCGCGGAATACATCGCAAAAAACCACCGGCAGTTGGAGACGAAACTCCACCGGATTCCGGAGGAAATCGACCGCCGCGTCGCCGAGCTGAAGCTCAAAGCGTTCGGCGGCACGTTTGACACGCTGAATGAAAAACAGCGTGCCTATTTGGAAGGCGTCTGACGAAATCAAAGAAACGGAGGGACGATTCCGTATCCCTCCGTATGATTACGAACTGCACCCCATCTCTTAGTCAAGTATGATATACTTGTACTAAGAGATGGGGTGCTCTTACCATTTTTTGAACTTGCTGGCGGAAGCGCTTGTTAACACGGCTCGCCGATGGAACCCCCACCGGTGAATTAAAATTAACGTTTCACTGAGCGAATTGCGAGATAAGAAGGTATGTTGTGCTCGTGTAAATTTCCTTCTCCGTTTGTGTCCTCGTATAAATGTGTTAGTTGAAATCCCGCTTTTAATTGTCCTCCGATTTGTTCTTCTAATGTATGTGAGAATTGAATCCCCCAATCATTTTTCAAAGAGTCCTCGTATGCTTTTTTGTCTTTCAAAGGGTTAAACGGTAACGAGTATTCCAACCTTTCTTCGGCGGCATCAAAGACATAATTGATACCGATATCATATCCACCAAGCAGCACGCCGCCTTTCTTCAAGATGCGATAGCATTCTTGAAAAATCGGTTCAACTTTCTCCACATAGCAATTTGATACCGGATGAAAAATGATATCAAACGTATCGTCATCAAAAGGGAGCTTCTGCGACATATCTGCTTGGATAATCTCGACATCGTAGCCTTCTCTTTCGGCCACTTTTCTTTCGCTTTCACATTGCTTTGAAGAGTAATCTAAAACGGTGCACTTTGCTCCCAAAGCAGCAGAAACAGGAATCTGTTGTCCACCGCCACTTGCTAATCCCAGCAGTCGCTTCCCCTTTATACTTCCGAACCACTCATGCGGAACGATTTTTGTTGGTGTCAGATACACTCCCCATTCGCCGGTTTGCGCTTTTTCATAGATTAGGTGTGATACCGGTTGACCCCATTTCCATCCGCTATCACACCATGCGTCTATTATTTTTGAATTCATCGTTTGATAATCCATTCGCCTGTTTCTTCCCTTCGAATGAAACCTTTTTTTGTGCTTTCGCAAAGAAACGGTGCTGTCTCTCATCATTTTAAAAACCATGAGAGACAGCACCGCACGCAATGCTGTTTTACGGTCACCGCCTGATTCTATCGGGCGGTTCACTATGACTGAAATTAGTCTGCGACGTAGGGCAGGAGAGCGATCTGACGGGCGCGCTTGATCGCGATGGTCAGCTGGCGCTGATGCTCTGCGCAGGTACCGGTCGTGCGGCGGGGCAGGATCTTGCCGCGCTCGGACGTATAGCGGCGGAGCTTGGCGGAATCCTTAAAATCGATACTCGTAACCTTGTCAACGCAGAAGTTACAGACCTTCTTGCGCTTGTGCGGGCGAAGCTTATCGTTAGCCATGAATGAAATCCTCCTTCTTTACAAACTCAAGTGGAAAAGTCAGAACGGGAGCTGGCTGTCGTCATCCTCGATCATGGAGAAGTCGGATGCCGGAGCGGGCGCAGTGGGGGCGGCGTAGCCGTAGGAATTCGCAGGAGCTGCGGGGGCGGAATAACCGCCGAAGCCGCCCGGTGCGGAATAACCTGCGTCATTGCCGTTGTCGCGTTTGGAGTCGCCGAAATAGACATTGTCGGCAACAACTTCGGCACTGCGGCGCTTGTTTCCCTCTTTGTCGGTCCAGTTGCGAATCTGGAGACGACCGGAGACTACCGCCATGCGACCCTTGGTGAAATACTTGCTGACGAACTCAGCGGTATTGCGCCATACCACGATGTCGATAAAATCCGTTTCTTTTTCGCCCGTGGCGCTGTTGCCGAAGTCGCGATCCACCGCGAGCGAGAATGTGGCCACCGCAATGCCGGAGCCTGTCCGACGCAGCTCGGGGTCACGGGTAAGACGACCCATGAGAACAATATGGTTCAGCATGAAGGGGCCTCCTTACGCTTCGACGGCAACGATCAGAGAACGCAGGATGCCGTCGGTGATCTTGAACACACGGTCCAGCTCAGCGGGGAGCTCGGGCTTGCATTCGCAGGTCATCAGAACATAGTAGCCTTCGGGAAGATCGTTGATGGGATATGCCAGCCGGCGCTTGCCCCACTCCTCGATACCCGTCAGAGTACCTTCTGCCTCAACCATCGCCTTGAACTTTTCCACGAGAGCGGCAATACCCTCCTCTCCCTTTGCGGGATCGATGATATAGACGATCTCATACTTACCGGAAATCTTAGCCATTGTTGTTTGCACCTCCTTTTGGACTTTTGGCCGCCAATCCAGTTGGCGGCAAGGATATGCCCGCATTCGCAGGCTTATCTATTTTACTTTTGAAAACCGGATTTGTCAACCTTTTTTTCGGGGGATTGTCTGATTTTTGTGTGGGAAAGGCGGATTTAACGGCAGTGTATCAATATGCTTGCTTTTTTCAGAAAAAAATGCTATTCTTTACACGGAGAAAAGCATTTTGACTTGATAGCGACAGGAGGAATTTCAAATGACGAAAATTACCGGTTCTATCGTTGCTCTGGTGACGCCTTTCAACCGTGACGGTTCTGTGGATCACGCAAAACTCCGTGAATTGGTGGATTGGCATATTGAAAACAAGACGGACGCGATTTTGGCGCTGGGCACGACGGGAGAAACCGCCTCCACCACTTTGGAAGAGGATATTCAGACGCTGGAGACAGTAATCGATCAGGCAAACGGACGCATCCCTGCCATTGCCGGCAGCGGTTCAAATTCCAGTGAGATGCAGAAGAAAAAAAGCGTGATTTATTCCGAAATGGGCGCGGCGGCGCTGCTGTGCATCAGCCCGTATTATGTTAAAACAAATGAGGAGGGCATGTATCGCCACTTCCTCATGTCGGCGGAAGCGGCGTCCGCACCGATTATACTCTACAACGTGCCGGGACGGACCGGTTGCCGGATTTCGCCGGAGGTTGTGCGCCGCCTGTCCACACATCCGAATGTGATGGGCATCAAGGAGGCCAGCGGCGACATGGCGTACGCCATGAAGATTGCGCGTTATCTGTCGGACGATTTTGTGATGTACTGCGGCAACGATGACATCACCATCCCCCTGCTGTCGGTAGGCGCTTCGGGTGTGATTTCCGTCTGGGCGAACATCATGCCGCGTCAAGTGCACGAAATGGTTATGGATTATCTTGAGGGCAGACAGGAAAAGGCCCTCACAGAGCAGCTCCGCTGCCTAGATCTGATTAACGCCCTGTTTATGGAGGTCAATCCGATCCCCGTGAAGGAAGCGATGAACCTGATGGGGATGAACGCCGGATATTTCCGCATGCCCATGTATCCGATGGCGCCGGAAAACCGTGCGAAGCTGGCAAATATTATGCGCGCCGTCGGTCTGAATGTCAGGGAGGATGTATAAATGAAGCTGTTCTTAAGCGGTTACGGCAAGATGGGCAAAATGCTGGAAGAGCTTGCCCATACCCGTGGCTGGGAGATCGTCGGGAAAGCGGACGTGACCTGCCCGGAGGTCTATGACGCGGCGCCGACGGCAGACGTGTGTTTGGATTTCTCCGGCGTCGGCGCGCTGCCGCATCTGGCGGGCTATATCCGCCGGACGGGGACGGCGCTGGTCAGCGGCACGACCGGCTTTACCGCACCGGATTTTGACGTTCTGCGGGAACTTTCCGAACGTGTTCCCGTCATCTGGACGGCGAATTACAGCACCGGCATTGCCGTACTGCGCCGCATCCTGCGCGACTATGCGCCGACCCTGCATGACTGGGACAAGGAGATCGTGGAGACGCATCACAACCAGAAAGAGGACGCGCCCAGCGGTACGGCGAAGCTGCTGCTGCAGGAGCTGGATCCGAAAGGGACGGCGCAGGTCGTCCACGGGCGTGAAGGCATCTGCGGCAAGCGGGACAAAGAGGAGATCGGCGTGTTTTCCCTGCGGGGCGGCACGGTTGCGGGAAAGCATACGGTGCATTTCTTCGGAGAGGATGAGACGCTGACGTTGACACATACGGCCGCGAGCCGTAGAATCTTTGCTGTGGGTGCGCTCCGCGCTGCGGAGGCATTGGTGCAAAAGCCCGTGGGATATTATTCGCTGGATGAGCTGATATTTGATCATGAACAAGGGGAGAAGGAATCATGAAAACAACAATCCGTATTTCTGTTCTTGCACTGTGCCTGTTCCTTGTGTCAGGTGCATTGTGTGCCTGCGGCGGTTCTTCCGTCATCAGCGAGCCGCCTGCCGAAGCGCCCGCCGGCGCCATTGACAGCGAAATCAATCAGATGCTGGTGGACGGGCAGCATATCTTCTTGATGAGCACGGTAGGCGATTTTATTCGGCAGTTCGACGCACTGGAGGGATATAAGATCGTCGTTAACGCTGGAAACGTCGATCATAGCTATTCCGTTGCCGAGCTGTCGGATTCCTCCAGCGAGCTGTATAAGGAAACCTGCATTTTATGGGGACAAAAGGTGTGGATCAATAATGCGGCAGGGGAGTGCTTCGCGACGATTGTGTCTGACAGTGTAGAGGGCGAATTGCTTATGGATTGTGAGATCAAGTCATATGACTTTGACTACGGCAGTGTTTATGTCAAAGGGAAAGCGTATGCAATCGGCAGCGAGTGCATGGAAGAGATTGAGGCGCTCGGAATGGAGGCAGACCATATCGATAAGCATACGATGGGCGCGAGAGTATACAACATAGACGGCGAATTAGATACCTGCTATTTTTATCATGACAACACCGGGAAGATTTTGAAAGGAGTTTATCTTTCGGACTGATGCCCGAGCGACAACAGGCGAACGGAAAGGAATCATATCTTTATGGAAAAACTGAAACCGCGCACGCTCTCCGGCTTCATGGAGCTGCTCCCCGCACCGCAGATGCAGATGGAGCGAATGATGGAGATTCTGCGCGAGACCTATGCGCTTTACGGCTTCACGCCGCTGGACACTCCCGCTATTGAATCGGCGGAGATTCTGCTTGCCAAGGGCGGCGGCGAAACGGAAAAACAGATCTATCGCTTCCAGAAGGGCGACAGCGATCTGGCACTGCGATTTGATCTGACGGTGCCGCTGGCAAAGTATGTTGCCTTGCACGCGGGCGAGCTGTCTTTTCCGTTCCGCCGCTATCAGATCGGCAAGGTCTATCGCGGCGAGCGCGCCCAACGCGGACGCTTCCGCGAGTTTTATCAGGCGGACATTGACATTATCGGCGACGGCAAGCTGGATATTTTGAACGAGGCGGAGATTCCGTCCATCATTTATGCGATTTTCCGCCGTCTTGGTCTGACGCGGTTTGTCATCCGCGTCAACAACCGCAAGCTCCTGAACGGGTTTTATGCCATGTTGGGACTGGAGGAAATAGCCGCCGACATCATGCGTGCCGTTGATAAGCTTGATAAAATCGGCACGGAGAAGGTGCGCGCCATCCTGCTCGAGGACAACGGGCTGACGCAGGAACAGGCGGAAGAAATCCTTCGTTTTATTGCCATTCGGGGAAGCAACGACGAGGTGCTAACCGCTCTGGAAGCCTGGCGCGGAAGGAACGAACGGTTCGACCTTGGCATAGAGGAGCTGCGCACGGTGGCGAAGTATCTGAGTGCATTCGGCGTGCCGGAGACCAATTTCGCGGTTGATCTGACGATCGCCCGCGGGCTGGACTATTATACCGGAACGGTCTATGAGACGACGCTGCTCGACCATCCTGAAATCGGTTCGGTCTGCTCCGGCGGACGATATGACAGCCTCGCGGAATACTACACCGACCGGCAGCTTCCGGGTGTTGGTATTTCCATTGGATTAACACGCCTGTTCTATGTGCTCGGAGAGCAGGGAATGCTCAACCCCTCGCTGCCGACGGCGCCGACGGATTGCCTCCTGCTGCCCATGACGGAGGACCTGTCTGCTGCGATCCGTCTGGCGACGGAGTTCAGAGCTGCGGGGATCCGTACCCAGATTTACTCTGAGCAGAAAAAATTCAAGGCCAAAATGTCCTACGCGGACAAGCTCGGTATCCCCTACGCGGTCTTTTTGGGAGAGGACGAAATTGCACAGGGGGTTTGCTCCGTGAAGAATCTGCGTACCGGAGAACAGGTCAGTCTGCCTTCCGATCAGGCGGCGGCGCTGATGAAAAACGGAATTTCCGAGCTGAACAACGGCTCAGTGATCATAGAATAATCATTTTGGGGGAATCGATATGACTCAATCGAGAACACACAACTGCGGCGAGCTGCGCCTGACGGACGCGGGCAAGACCGTCACGCTGGCGGGCTGGATGGAAAATGTCCGCGAGGTGGGGAGCACCCTGGCGTTTGTTGTCCTGCGTGATTTTTACGGCACGACACAGCTGGTCGCGGAGACGGAGGAAATGATACGAATTGTGAAATCCATCAATAAGGAATCCACGATTCGTGTCACCGGCGTCGTCCGGGAACGTGCCAGCAAGAACCCAAAGCAGCCCACCGGAGAGGTGGAGGTTGTGCCGGAAACCATTACGGTGTTGGGACGCTGCCGCTACAATGAGCTGCCCTTTGAGATCAACCGCAGCCGCGACGCGGATGAAACGGTGCGCCTGAAGTATCGCTATCTGGACCTGCGGAATCCTGCGGTGAAGAACAATATCATCCTGCGCTGCAACGTTGTTGCCGCCCTGCGGCAGGCGATGACGGAGCATGGTTTTTTGGAGATTACCACGCCGATTTTGACGGTTTCCTCCCCGGAGGGTGCGCGGGATTACCTTGTGCCGGCCAGAAAGCACCCCGGCAAATTCTATGCACTGCCGCAGGCGCCGCAGCAGTTCAAGCAGTTGCTTATGACTTCCGGCTTTGACCGTTATTTCCAGATTGCGCCGTGCTTCCGCGACGAGGATGCCCGCGGCGACCGCAGCCCCGGTGAGTTCTATCAGCTGGATATGGAGATGGCGTTTGCCACACAGGACGATGTATTTGCCGTTTTGGAGGATGTGCTTCCGCCGATTTTTGCAAAATTCGGCAAATACAACGTCGCCTCCGCCGCACCGTTTAAGCGCATCGGCTATGTGGAAGCAATGGATCGCTACGGCTCGGACAAGCCCGACCTGCGGATCGACCTTGTGGTGGATGATATAACCGAGCTGGTGCGGGGAATCGATTTCGCGCCCTTCGCAGAGGGCAACACCGTAAAAGCCATTGTGGTGGAGAATTGCACTCTGGCGCGCAAAGCGGTAGATAAGCTGGTGGCGGAGACGGAGGTCATCACCGGCAGCAAGCCCATGTGGTTCAGGCTGGGCGAGGATGGAGAACTCTCCGGCGGGATTGCCAAATTTTTGGCGGACCGAAAGGATGCGGTCATTGAGGCACTGCATCTGAAGCCGGGCTGCTTTGTCGGCGTTACTGCCGGGAAGAAACTGGCGGCACAAAAAACGGCGGGCGTCCTGCGGAAGCTGCTCGGCGCGGCGGTTCCGGAGCATATGGATACGGAACGCTATGAATTCTGCTGGATCGTTGATTTCCCAATGTATGAGATTGGGGAGGAGTCCGGCGAACTGGAGTTCTGCCACAACCCCTTCTCCATGCCGAACGGCGGTCTTGAAGTTTTGGAAAAGGCGGAGCGGGGCGAGGTGGATCCCCTGTCCATCAATGCGTATCAGTATGATCTGGTCTGTAACGGCGTGGAGTTGTCCTCCGGTGCTGTTCGGAACCATGATCCCGAAATCATGATCAAGGCATTTGAACTGGTACGGCTGGGCGAGGAGGATGTCAAGGCGAAGTTCCCCGCCATGTACAACGCCTTCTGCTATGGAGCGCCGCCTCACGCGGGTATTGCGCCGGGCGTAGATCGCATGGTCATGCTGCTGGCAGGCGAGGAGTCCATTCGCGAGATCATTCCGTTCCCGATGAACAAGAACGCGCAGGATATTATGATGGGCGCGCCGTCCACGGTTGAGCAGAAGCAGCTTGACGAGGTTCACATCCGTATTGTGGAAGAATAAAGTCTCCCTTTGACGGGACGAATGAAAAAGCCGGCATGACGAAAATCATGCCGGCTTTTTTCAACGGAAAAGACCGCCGCAATTTTTAGAGCGTCATCGGTCTACGAGCAGCTTCATACTAGTTCTTGATAAAAAGCAGCTTTATATAGTGCCGCAGGCGCGTCAAGAACTTATGAGACGGCTTTTGCGGCGGTCTGCCGCAAAAGGGCGACGCAAACTGCGGCGCCTTTCT
>CAMGMW010000027.1 GCA_946059285.1 uncultured Clostridia bacterium | reverse complement strand
CGTATTTCACTTGCAAAGCAAATTTCACAAATCCCGCAAGGGATTTATTTCGTTGCAAAAAGCACTTGCCGAAGCAAGTGCTTTTTGCATGGTGGACCTGAAGAGATTCGAACTCTCGACCCCTACAATGCGAATGTAGTGCGCTCCCAGCTGCGCTACAGGCCCAAATTTGTGATATTGTTTGATGATTTGCTGCAAGCGTTGTTTATTATAACATATTCTGCGGAAATTGCAATCGTTTTTTCAAAAAATTTCTCCTGCATGCAAAGAAGCACGCCGATGGCCACTGGCAGGCATGCATGGCAACCCCTTTGCCTACCGTTTGCTGGAATCATTCAGGGACCCGCGTTTTCCTGTCCGCGGGTCCCTGCCCTATCACTCTCCGCAATTTCCGGTCAAAACGCGGTACAGTCTCTCCTTATAGCGGGCTGTATGGATGCCGGCGACCACATAGCAGTCGGTGGGATCCTGCGGGTTGGGACTTGCACCGAAGCCCTGCATGATCCGCAGTCCCGATGGGCTGTAGAAAATGACCTGTCCGTAAGTGGCAGGATCCTCGATACAGACATGCGCGGTACATGGGACCAGCTCCGTATACACGTCGTCCCAGAGCAGGCATGCCATCGTTACCGCATCCGCGATGTGAGCGATATGCTGTCCGAAGTGGGTGATAAAATAGTTCACCAACCCACTGTTGCATTCCACCGCGAAGCGTGCCACACGATGCCCGCTTTCCAGCAGCGCGTCCATATCCTCTTTGTGCCAGGCATTTTCATAGGTACACAGATCAAAGCCGCCGACATATACCGGGACACCGCACGACAACATGATCCGATACGCCTCCGCATCGGCAAACACGTTAAATTCCGCCACAGGCGAGGTATTGCCGGGACCGAAGCCACCGGTTCCCATCGTCCAGATGCACTTCAGTTGCCGCATGGTCTCCGGTTCCTTTAAAATAGCAAGAGCGACGTTCGTGGCCGGCCCGATGACCGCCAGTTCGATTTCTCCCGGATACTGCCGCACCAGCGTCAGAATCGCATCGGCGGCATGCACGCCCGCCACGGCTTTCGTCACGGGATGGATCAGACCAAGATCCCCCATTCCGTCATTACCGTGGACATTTTCCGCATGGACCGGCTGCCGCATCAGAGGGCGGTCCGCCCCCTCATAGACCGGAGGGCACACCCCGGCAATTTCGCAGGTCTGCAGGCAGTTTGCGGTGGCGGTCTTCATTGGGACATTGCCGCTGACGGTGGTAATGGCAAGCACCTCCACCGATGGATCGCACAGCGCCATCAATATGGCGACGGCATCATCCGAACCGACATCTGTATCAATGATCAGTTTTCTCATCAGGTTACCTCCTCAGTGTTTTCTCCAGGTTGACGGACGCAGGAGGATCAGCATTGGGAATAGTTCCAGACGTCCGAACAGCATATCCGCGATCAGGACCAGCTTGGACAGGGCGGAGAATCCGCCGTAGTTTCCAAAAGGTCCGATTTCCCTGCTCAAGCCGGGACCGATATTATTTAAAGTGGCAAACACCGCCGTAAGGGTAGTCTCCGTGCCGAAATTATCCAGTGCCACCAGGCCGATGGATATCACGGCGATCAGAATATAGACGATGATAAAAGCGGAGGTCCCGCGCACTACATCAGGCTGTACCCGCTTTCCGTCCATTGTCATGACCTCGACGGAGTGGGGATGCAGCAAATGCCGCACCTCGGCGCGGGCGGTCTTGACCAAAATCATGAGGCGGCTGACCTTGATACCGCCGCCGGTAGAGCCGGCACAGGCGCCGATGATCATCAGCAGCGCAAGAATCACCTTTGACAGTTCCGGCCATCGGGCGAAATCCGTCGTACCGAAGCCGGTGGTGGTGATGATGGAGCCGACGGAGAAGGATACATGATGCACCGCATCCCCCACCGTGTCAAAATAGCCGCCGGTGAGCAGCACATTGACAGTGACCAGCGCGATGGCAGTCAGGATTACAAACAGATAACACCGCAGCTCCGAATTCTTCCACGCCAGTTTAAACTTGCGGCGCAGGAGGAAGAAATAGACGGAGAAGTTGACGCCAAACAGGATCATAAACACGGTGGTCACAGCCTGTGTATAGACCGCGTAAGAGGCAAGCCCGTCATTGCGGACGGCAAAGCCGCCGGTGCCGGCGGTGCCAAACGCAAGACACAGGCTGTCAAACAGGGAGATTTCTCCCCACCCGAGCCAGTTGCCGAGCTGATACAGCAAAATCTGCAGCACCGTCATAGCGCAATAGATCAAATACAAAATCGCCGCAGAGGTGCGCATTTTGGGTACCATTTTGGAAACCGACGGACCCGGAGACTCCGCCCGCAGCAGGTAAATACTCTCGCCGGACATGGGAACGATCGCGAGCATGAACACCAGCACGCCCATACCGCCGATCCAGTGGGTAAAGCTGCGCCAGAACAGCAGCGCATGCGGCAGTTCCTCCACCGCGGACAAGATGCTTGCGCCGGTGGTGGTGAAGCCGGAGACAGTTTCAAATACCGCATCCAAATAGGACGGAATCATGCCGGAGAAATAAAACGGCAGCGCGCCCAAGAGAGAAATCAGGATCCACGACAAGGCGACCATGACGAAGCCGTCCTTCGGGTGCAGGGAGCGGTCGTGTCTCGGGCGCAGCGCGGACAGTCCCACGCCCACCGCAGTGCAGATGCCCAGCGTATAGAGCAGCGCAAGCAGCGCATCCGTCTCCCCGTAGAGCAGCGCGACAATGCACGGCAGCAGTAAAAACGCACCGATCAAAAGGAGCACATTCCCCAGCAGGGAAAGGATCATCCGCCGATTCATACCTTACTTCTCCGTTTGTCCAGAATGTCGTCCAGATCATTCAGCCCCGTAACGGTGGTCACAACGACGACGGTATCCCCCGGCTCAATGGTGTCGCGACCACCGGGTGTGAGGATCTTTCCGTTTCGGTTGATGGCACCGATCAACAGATTCGGCAGCAAAGACAGCTCCATCAGCGGCTTGCCGCAGACAGCGGACTTTGCCGTGGCGCGGAATTCCAACGCCTCGGCCTTGTTGCCCACGATCTTATACAGAGTCTCCACATTGGAGCCACGGGAGTTCTGCATAGCGCGGACGTAGCGGACGATATGGTCGGCGGCAATATAGCGCGGATGAAACACGCTGCCCAGATCCAGCGCCTTGATGATGTGAGAAAAGGTCGTGCGGTTGATTTTGGTGACAATCTTGGCATTGGAGACACTGCGGGCATACAGGCTCATGAGGACATTCTCCTCGTCCACGCCTGTCAGCGTGACGACAGCGTCCATACGGGCGATGCCCTCTTGCGCCAGCAGTTGCTCATTGGTGCCGTCACCATGGATGATGGTGGCGTCCGGCAGCCGCTCCGCCAGCGATTCACACACAGCGGCATTGGATTCAATGATCTTCACGCTTGCGCCGAAGTCCAGCATCTGCTTTGCCAGATAATAGGTGATTTTTCCGCCGCCAATCAGCATGACCCGCTTGACGGGATTGACCTGAATGCCGATTTTGTGGAAAAACTGCACGGCGGTCCGCGGCTTGGCGATCACGCTGATACGGCCGCCGGCCTGCAGTGTACAGCTGCCGGAGGGAATGTAGACCTCATGCTGCCCCCGTTCCACGGCACAAATGAGCACGCCGCTTTGCAGCCTGCCCAGCTCTGAGAGCATTTTCCCCGCCAGTACGGAGTCATCCCCGATCCGTACCTTCAGCAGTTCAACTCTGCCGCGGGAGAAAGTGTCGATCTTAATTGCGGAGGGAGCGCGGAGGATCCGTGCAATCTCCGATGCGCTGGCAAACTCCGGATTCAGTGCCATGCTTAAGCCCAAATCGTCTTTGATCAGCCGCAGGCTTGCGGTGGCTTCCGGCGTGCGGACGCGGGCGATGGTGTTGCCGACCCCCAGCTTCTTGGCGACAAGGCAGCAAAGCAGGTTCTGTTCGTCAGTGGACATGACCGCAATTGCCAGATCTGCCGAAGGGACCCCTGCCTCGATCTGGACATCCATGCTGGTGCCGTTGCCCTCCACGGTCATGACGTCCAACGTGTTGCCGACGGCGTCCAGCGCAGCCGCGCTGTTGTCCACCACAGTGACCTCGTGCCCCTCGTTGGCAAGCTGCTCCGTCAGCGTCACGCCGATCTTGCCGGCACCGATAATCACGATTTTCATACAGACAATCGCTCCTGATTTTATGTATTCCAAAATAAATATAACATTCTCCGCACAGGAATGCAACCGTTCGGGCAAAAAATCGTGCAAAAGATGCGCACGGAACGGGGCTGTTGAAAACGTACAAAAATTCCCGTGCAATCCGCGCCCGTGTCGAAAAAAGTCGGATATTCATTTCTTTACGGCGTGAAAAAAGCCCGTGAAAGTCACGGAAAAACATATACTAACATGGCACAATGACACAGTTTTTGTGGTATTATGTCTACCGAGAATCAATCCCTTGTGGTCCCTGGTCGCCGCGGTGCCGTCGTGGTGAAAATGCCGAATTTCTTTTGGAAAAATCTTTGGAAAAACTCCACTTGCTGTAGAAATTCCGCAGCGGTTTATGGTATAATATTTTTTACATGGATTCATTGTAACTCTCTGAAAACGGGGTTTGGATATATGCTCGAATTACTATCGCCTGCCGGCTCGTTTGACGCACTGCGGGCTGCCGTCTGCAATGGTGCGGATGCAGTCTATCTCGGCATGGACGGCTTCAATGCCCGCAGGGGCGCACGGAATTTCACATTGGATGAGCTGACCGAGGCCGTTCGCTATTGCCACGTGCGCGGCGTGCAGGTGTATTTAACCCTCAACACGCTGGTCACAGATCGGGAAATGCCCGCTGCTGCGGAGCTGATCGCGGCAGCGGCGCGGGCCGGCGTGGATGCTTTTATTGTCCAGGACCTCGGTATGGTCGCTCTGTGCAGACAGATTGCGCCGCAAACCCCCCTGCACGCCTCCACGCAGATGAGCATACATTCTCTGGAGGGCGTGCGTCAGGCTGCGGCGATGGGAATTGCCCGCGTTGTGCTGGCACGCGAGCTGTCGCGTGAGGACATCGCCTATATCTGCCGCAACAGCCCCGTGGAGATTGAGGTATTCGTCCACGGCGCGCTGTGTATGTGCTATTCGGGGCAGTGCTATATGTCCTCCGTCATCGGGCGGCGTTCCGGCAACCGGGGACAATGCGCGCAGCCATGCCGGCTTCCCTATGGCTATGATCATTACGAGGAGCGATACCCCCTGAGTCTGCGGGACAACTGTCTGGTGAGCTATTTGCAGGAACTGGAGCGCATGGGTGTGGCGAGCATCAAAATCGAGGGACGGATGAAGCGTCCGGAATACGTTGCCACAGTCACGGGCATCTACCGTGAGGCGCTTGACGGCGGCACGGTCGGACGGCAGCAGATGGAACAGCTCCGTGCCGCTTTCTCACGTCAGGGTTTCACCCAAGGCTATTACGAGGGCAGTCTCGGTCGGCACATGTTCGGCACACGGCAGCAGGAGCAGGAAAGTAAGGCACAGCTCCAATCGGCGCGGGCAACCTATGAGGCGGTAGAGCCGCAGCGGGTACCCATCCGGTTTTATGCCATCGTGGCGAACGGGCAGAACGTGATGCTGGCGGTACAGGATGCCGACGGCAACATCTGTAAGACACAGGGTGCAATACCGGAGATTGCGCAGCGGCATTCCGTCACACAGGAGGAGCTTGCCGCACGGCTTTCCAAAACCGGCGGCACTCCCTTTGTGTGCGAATCGGTGCGCAGTGTAGTGGATCCGGGGCTGAGCGTCCCGGCGGCGGAGTTGAACCGTCTCCGCCGGGAGCTGCTGACTCACCTGTCCGCTGTGCGGGGACGGCGCTCTGCGCCGCAGATCGGCGCATATACCAAGCCGCCCCATGTCATGGGACCGAAGACACAGCCGGTGCTGACTGTCAGCGTATATAAAACCTCCCAAATTACAAAGGAAATGCTGCGTATGAAGCCGGCGGTGCTGTATGTTCCCCTGTCGGAAATCACTGAGCAACCTCAGGCGTTCCGCGCACTGGCAAAGCAGGTCACGCTTGCGGCGGTCTTGCCCCGTGTGGTGCGCGACGGTGAGACACAGCATGTGCTGGACGGGTTGGAGCTCGTCTCCTCCATCGGCATCCGGCGGGTGTTGGTGGGCAATCTGGGGCAACTTTCTCTGGTGCAGTCCAGAGGCCTGGAGGCGGCAGGCGACTTCGGCATGAATCTCTGCAATTCCAGGGCGATGGAAATGCAGCGCAAGCTGGGACTGGTATCCGCCACCGCTTCCTTCGAGCTGACGCTTCCTCAGATTCGGGACCTATCCAAGCCGCTGCCCACGGAGCTGATCGTCTACGGCAGATTGCCGCTGATGCTGACGGAAAACTGCATTATCAGGAACCGTACCGGCGCGTGCACCTGTCGCAGCGGACCGGTAAAGCTGGTAGACCGTATCGGTGAGGAATTCCGTATCGTGCGCGACTGCGGCACCTGCCGGAATGTTGTACTAAACGGGAAAAAGCTGTATTTACTGGATAAAAAGGAGGAGCTGCGTCGCCTTGGGCTTTGGGCACTGCGCTTGTCCTTCACAACGGAAAACAGTGCGGAGATCGACAGTGTTCTCTCCGGCTGGAGGAACGGAGCCGCCTTTGATCCCGGTGCTTGTACCCGGGGGCTGTATCTGCGCGGCGTGGAATAACAGGAGGTCGTTATGAATATCATTCTTGCATCCCGATCCCCCCGCCGGCAGGAGCTGCTGGAGCGGATGGGTATACAGTTTACGGTGCGCGCCGCCCATATTGACGAGATGATGGATCCCTTCCGCAATCCCGCCGACGAGGTGGCACGGATCAGCCGGAGCAAGGCACTGGCAGTCGCTGAGCTTTGTGCCCCGGACGATATCATCATTGCCGCAGACACCATTGTGGTCTGCGACTCCCTGAAAATGGGCAAGCCCCGCTCGGAAAGTGATGCGTTTTCCATGCTCCGCCGCCTGTCAGGGCGGGAGCATCAGGTCATGAGCGGTTTGACCGTGATGCAGGGAAGCCGTGTGGAAAGCCTGACCGTAACCACTACGCTCCGCTTTCGTTATCTGGCGGACGAGGAGATCCGTGCGTACATCGCCACCGGTGAGCCGATGGACAAGGCCGGCGCTTACGGCATTCAGGGGAAAGCCGCAATGTTCGTCGTGGGACTGGACGGCGATTATTATAATGTGATGGGGTTGCCGGTATGCACGCTGACGATGGTACTTCGGAAATTCGGCGTGAAGCTGCTGGGATGTTGAGCATCCCCTAACATGAGGTGATTTGATTTGAAAAAACGCGTTTCCGGTCGGGTACGGTTGATTCTGATTCTTGCCGTCCTGTTGGCGGCAGTGACAGCGATTACCGCCGCCCTGTCCGGCACGGCATGGGGTGGAAAGGCTGTGCAGACGGTTTTGACGCCTTTGCGCAGCGGCGTCAGCTCCGTGACCCGGCAGATCGAACGATACTACAATTATATTTTCAGCTATGAGGCATTGGAGGCGGAAAACGCCTATCTGGAGCAGCGGCTGGCGTCCATGGAGGACGAGGTGCGCAGTGCTGACTCTCTGCAGCGGGAAAATGAACGCCTGCGGGAACTGCTGAAGCTGAGCCAGGAACACGAGGATTATAGCTGGTGCGCAGCGTATGTGGTCTCCTGGGATTCCTCCAGTTGGAAGAGCACCTTTACCATCGGCAAGGGTACCAATTCCGGACTGGAAACCGGCATGGTGGCAGTTACGGAATACGGACAGGTTGTCGGCTTGATCACAGAGATCGGCCCGAGCTGGGCAACCGTGACAACGATACTGGATACATCGTTGGAGATCAGCGCCTGTATTGCATCGTCCGGAAACACCGGCGTGGTGCAGGGCGCGTATACCACCGGCAATGCCGGGATGCTCCGAATGAACTATCTGCCCAGTGAAGCGGTACTGCGCAACAATGATCAGGTTGTAACCACCGGCTCTACGGTCTATCCGAAGGACCTCATTTTGGGCTACGTGGAGGACGCGGGCTTTGACGAAACGGGCGTGGCAAAATATGCCATCCTGCGCCCCGCTGCTAACATGGATAACCTGTCCCAAGTGTTTATCATCACACAATATGACAGCTATTGATGTGCTTTCCGATATCTGAAGAACGGAGGTAACAGCCTTGCTGGATAAACTGTATATCACGCCGCGGCAGTGGCTGCGTATCCTTCGGTGGGCGCTGTACGCGGTGCTTTTCGTGACGGTAATGATGGTGCAGACGGTGGTGCTGGGCAACCGAACCGTGTTTGGCATTCATCCCGACCTCGTGCCGATTGTGATCACCTGCGTGTGTCTGCAGGAGGGCGCGGAACACGGCGGACTGTTTGCGTTGCTGGCGTCCCTGTTCTGGTGCCTGTCCGGCACGGACAGCGGCAGCATCTGCATCCTTGTACTGACGGTGCTTCCCGTTCTGGGCTGTCTGCTGTGCAGCGCGCTGTTCACAAACCGTTATCTGTCATGCCTGCTATTCAGCTTCCTGACGCTGGCATGTGAGCAAATCCTTATTTTTACAGTCAAGTATTTTCTCGACGGCATTGCGGGTGAGTTGTTTTTACAGCAGCTCGTTCCGTGTGTACTGGTGTCGATTCTGACGCAGCCGTTGCTGTATTGGCTGGTCAAGTGTATTGGAAAGATCGGAGCGAGCTATGAATCAGCATAAATTCTCCTTTCGCGTGGGCGCGCTGATCCTGATTGTCGCCGTGCTCATTGGCGTGTTCGGTGTACGGCTGTTTGACATTCAGGTCACGCAGGCCAAATCTGCCGACAACGCCCCCAGCGGTTCTCAGACCTACTATACCCGCGTAACCGCGGCGCGTGGCGAGATCCTCGACCGTAACGGCAATGTTCTGGTCGGCAACCGTGCCAGCTACAATCTGGTGCTGGTCCGCGAGGTGGTGTTCAGCGCGGAAACGCCGAATGAAAACCTGCGCCGGCTGGCAAATCTCTGCAACGAGCTTGGTCTGGAGATCACGGATCATTTTCCCGTGACCATGGAAAAGCCCTATGAATACACCACGGATCAGTTTTCCTCCACCTGGAACAGTTATTTTAAGACCTTTCTCTCCAGACGCGGCTGGGATACGGATATTTCCGCCGCACAGCTTATCCGTCGCCTGAAAGACAAATATAACATCCCTGCGGACTGGTCGGAAGAAGAGGCGCGGCGAGTCATTTCCATCCGATATGAGCTGGATCTGCGGCGTTACACGTCCCTGCCCACCTATGTGCTGCTCAACGATGTGGATGCCGTTTCCCTTGCGGCCATCACGGAGCTGAACATCCCCGGTGCCAACGTGGAGACTTCCACCGTACGGCAGTACAACACCACCTATGCTGCCCATATCCTCGGGCGGATCGGTCTGATGAATCCGGCGGAGTGGGAAACCTATCGGGAACTGGGCTATTCCATGGATGCCTATGTGGGCAAGGAAGGGCTGGAGCAGGCATTTGAATCGGAGCTGCACGGCACCGACGGCACCCGCGTGACCACCATCGCCGCAGACGGCACGGTGCTGCAGGAGCATTATTCGACGGTCCCTGTCGCGGGCAATAATGTGCAGCTCACCATCGACATCGATCTGCAAAAGGTGGCAGAGGACAGTCTTGCCGCACACATCGAAAGTTTACGCGAAACGGACAAGAGCGGCTCGGACGCCGAGGGTGGCGCCATTGTTGTCATGGAGGTCAAGACCGGAGAAGTGCTGGTATCCGCCAGCTATCCGACCTACAATCTGGCCACCTATTCTCA
Organism: uncultured Clostridia bacterium; assembly: GCA_946059285.1. The sequence goes on along the minus strand of CAMGMW010000027.1, from coordinate 1,005 downwards.
GGACTATAACAAGCTGCTGGAACAGGACTATGCGCCCCTGTATAACCGGGCGCTGAACGCCACATATCCTCCCGGCTCAACCTATAAGATGGTCACCGCCATCGCCGCCATTGACAGCGGTACGGTAGGTCGCTTCTACGCCATCGAGGACAAGGGCATTTATACCCGCTTCGAAGATGTCGGTTATGCGCCGCGCTGCATGGTCTACACCACCGCCGGCGCGACCCACGGCAAGGTCAATACCATGCAGGCGATTGCCGTTTCCTGCAACTATTATTTCTATGAGGTAGGCTATCTCACCGGCATCACCAAGATCGACGAGGTCGCGCAGAAACTGGGGCTGGGCGAGCCGACGGGCATCGAGCTGTATGAGGAAACCGGCCGCCGTGCCAATGCGGAGACGAAAAAGGCGCTTTATGGGGCAGGCTACGACGGCTGGTACGACGCCGACACCGTTGCCGCCTCCATTGGTCAGTCGGAGAATCGTTTCACGCCCATTCAACTGTGTTCCTATGTTGCGGCGCTTGCCAATCGCGGAACACGGTATAAGGCGACCTTCCTGCAGCGAATCCTCGCCTCAGACTACCAGGAGCTGCTGTATGAAAACACGCCTACCGTCGCCAGCCAGCTAACCATCTCCGATGAGGCATATGCCGCCTATACCGAGGGCATGCGTCTGGGCGTCACGGCAGGCAATGGAACGTCCCATGCGACACTGGGCAATTATAAGGTCGCGGTTTGCGCCAAGACGGGTACCGCGGAACACGGCTCCGGCGGCTCGGACCATGCTTCCTTTGTGCTCTATGCGCCGGCAGACGACCCGGAGATCGCAATCGCCATCTATGTGGAGAAGGGCGGTTTGGGCAGCCGTCTGGGCAGCGTGGCGCGGGATGTTCTGGATGCCTATTTCGCTAAAGCGGGCGCAAACGATACCATCCCGGCGGAAAACGTTTTGAACTGATACTAATTCTTAATAAAAACCTTTGGTTTTTATTAAGAAGGCAC
>CAMGMW010000026.1 GCA_946059285.1 uncultured Clostridia bacterium | reverse complement strand
CCTCCCATGTTGCCGACCTGATTGCCGCCGGAGAGGTGGTGGAACGTCCCGCCAGTGCCGCCAAGGAGCTGGTGGAAAACGCCATCGACGCGGGGGCAAAGAACATCACCGTAGAGTTGCAAAACGGAGGCATGACCTTTCTGCGCGTTACCGACGACGGCTGCGGCATTGAAGCGGAAGATGTCGAAACCGCCTTTCTGCGCCATGCCACCAGCAAGCTGCGCAGCGCGCAGGATCTGGAGGCAATCCACACGCTTGGCTTCCGCGGCGAGGCGCTGGCGGCAATCGCGTCCGTCTCGCGTATCGATCTCTTAACCAAAACCGCCGATGCAGCCTTCGGCACCAGCGTACATCTGGAGGCCGGCACGGTCACGGAACGCAGCGAGGCGGGCTGCCCGAACGGAACGACCATCATCGTGCGGGATCTGTTCTACAACACGCCTGCACGTCTGAAATTTATGAAGCGGGATGCCGTGGAGGGCTCGGCGCTGCTTGCCGCCGTGCAGCGGCTGGCGCTGGCACACCCGGAGGTATCCATCCGCGTCATTCGGGACGGGCAAGAGCAGTTCCATACTGCGGGCGACGGGCAGCTTATAAGCGCGATCTATGCCGTTTTGGGCAGACAGGCAGCACAGAACCTGGTCCCTGTGGACAGCCATTGGGAGGCGAACGCGCTGTCCGGCTTTGTCTCCCTGCCGACCGCCACCCGCGGTACACGAGGAAATCAGATCTTTTTCGTCAACGGGCGGCATGTGCGCTCAAAGTCTATGACCGCCGCGCTGGAGGAGGCATATAAGAATCAGATCATGATCGGGCGGTACCCGTCGTGCGTGCTGCATCTGACTCTGCCGGAGCATCTGGTGGATGTGAATGTCCATCCTGCCAAAACGGAGGTCAAGTTCCTTCGCGAGCAGGAAATTTTCGACTGCATCCACTATGGCGTACTGGGCGCGTTGGGGCAGGTCTCCGGTCGTGTCTCAATGCAGCTTCCGAAGCAAGAAAGCTCCGCTGTCGCCGCGCCTCCCGCACCCAAGCCAAAAACCGCGAAGCCCGCGCCGAAGCAGGAGTTCTTCCGTACCATGACGGCGGAGGACTACCGCGCCTTTTCCGAGGTCTTGAAAGAGGCGCCAGCAAAGCCAACCGCCGCTGTGCGCAGTCCCATACCGTTGTCGGAAACACTTCGAACAGCGCCGGCAGCTCCCCCAAGAGGGAACCGGCAGAAGCCGGAAGCGGTCCGGACAACGCCTGCCGTTCCCGCGAAGGCAAGCACGCCGCAGCCGGTACAGCAGGAGCTGCCGATGAAAACGCAGGAATTTCGCCTCGTGGGGGAAGTACTGGACACTTATATCATTGTGGAGCAGGGCGATACGGTTTTGTTGATTGACAAGCACGCCGCCCATGAACGCATCTTGTTTGAAAAATTTCGCAGGCAGACTGAGCCGATCATGTCCCAGTTGCTGCTGCAGCCCATCGTCTGCACACCCGACAGGGAGGAAGCGGCGATCCTTTTGGAAAACGAGGCGCTGCTGCTGCAATGCGGCTTTGAAATTTCTGATTACGGCAACGGCACGGTTGCCATCCGTCAGATCCCGGCGGAGCTTACCCCGGAACAGGCGGAGGTGAGCCTGACAGCGTTGGCGGGAGATCTGCTGAACGGAAAGCACGTCGATCCGAATACCCTGCGGGACACCATGCTGCACACCGTTGCCTGTAAAGCCGCCATCAAGGGCGGTCGGCATACGGACGGCAGAGAGCTGGAGCAGTTGGTACGGGAGGTCCTTTCCAGAGACGACATCAAGTACTGTCCTCACGGCAGGCCCGTTTGCATCACCCTGACCGCCAAACAGCTCGAGCGGCAGTTCAAGAGGGCATAGCATGGATAAAATCGTTTGTATCGTCGGTCCCACCGCTTCCGGCAAAACCCGTCTGTCCATTGCATTGGCTCAGGCGCTGGGCGCAGAGGTCGTCTCTTTCGATTCCATGCAGCTCTACCGCGGTATGGACATCGGCACGGCAAAGCCCACAGAAGAGGAAATGCAGGGCATACCCCACCATATGCTGGACTTTCTTGACCCGCGGGAGGATTATTCCGTCAGCCGCTATGTGCAAGACGCCGACCGCTGCGTACGGGACATCCTTGCACGTGGAAAGCCCGTGATTCTGGTCGGCGGGACGGGGCTGTATGTTGATTCTCTGATTCTGGGACGGCAGTTCGCGCCGTATCCCGAAACCGGACGGCGCGAGGCGCTGACGAGGCAGGCGCAGGAGCAGGGCATCGAGACGGTGCTCGCACAGCTCCGCGAAGTCGATCCCGAGGCAGCCGCCGCGCTGCATCCGTCAAATCAAAAACGCATCATCCGTGCCTTGGAGGTATATCAGGAGACCGGAAAAACCATCACGGAGCACAACCGTCTGTCCAAGCTCCGGCCGCCGAAATACCATCCGCTCTGGCTTGGGCTGACCTTTTCCCGTCGGCAAACCCTCTACGACCGCATCGACCGGAGAGTAGAGGAAATGCTGAGGGCAGGGCTGGTGGATGAGGTGCGGCGGCTTGTGGAAAGCGGTGTTTCCGAAAAGGCCACCGCATTGCAGGCCATCGGCTATAAGGAGCTGCTAGGCATGCTGCGGGGTGAATGCACGCTGGAGGAAGCGAAAGCAAGCATCCAGTTGCTTTCCCGCCGCTATGCGAAGCGGCAGCTGACCTGGTTCCGCCGCAATCCCGATGTGCACTGGATCGAGGCGGAGGCGCCGTGGGAGGAGATTTTTCTCACCGCTCGACAGTATGTGACAGCTTTTGACAGCACATTTTGATAAAATGCAGGTATTACAAACAGAAAAGAGGTAATACCGATGGCAAACACAGAAAATTTGCAGGATCTCATTCTCAACGAGGTACGCAAGGAGCACATTCCCGTCACCATGTTCCTGATGAACGGTTTTCAGATGAAGGGTATCGTGACCGGCTTTGACAGCTTCATTGTCGTGCTCAGCTCGGAGGGGCGGCAGCAGATGATCTACAAGCACGCGATCTCTACGCTTGTGCCAATACAGCCGATCCGTTTCCCCGCATAATCTTGGAGGTCCTGCGGTGTCGCTTCCGCCGCTTTGGCGGAGGATAGGAGCTACCGATGAAAAAGCAGGGCGAAGTGTACTTAAAAATCATATCTATTGTGCTGGTAGCCGTCGTTGCGTCATATGTGCTGTTCTCGGTGCTTTTAAGCCGGGGCAGCAGTTATGCGATCGAGGTTGCGGCAAGCTGCGAAGTCGGCGACGGGCAAACCGTTTCCGGCTTTGTGGTGCGTTCGGAAAAAATACTTCTGGCGGAGCAGGCCGTGGTGGTCTGCGAGCGTACAGAGGGTGAGCATGTCGGCAGCGGTCAAAGCGTTGCGACCGCCTATCCCACAGCGGAGGCAAGAGCACAAAGGCAACGGCAGACTGCGCTGCAGGCTCAACTGGAGCAGCTTCAGTATGCCGCCGAGGGTACCGGCGGCAGTGACAATGCCGCGCTGGATGAGCAGATCAAATCGCTTTTGCTCCAGACAGTTACCTACGCCGCGCAGCAGAAGCTGGATGCGGCAAGCGCACCGGCGGTGGAATTGCAGCCCCGCGTTTTGCGCCGCTGTGTGGACGAGACAGACACCGCACATATTCAGGCAAAAATCAGTGAGATACTCGAAAGTATTTCCCGGCTTTCCGTGCAAACAGCGGCGGCAACGCCCATAACGGTCAGCAGCTCCGGCTATTATTCCGAAGTCGTCGACGGCTATGAGACCATTTTCACGCTGGAGCGCATCCTGACCATGAGCCTTGCAGAGCTTCGCTCTGCGGAGAATCTCCGGCAGGCGGTATCAAATCAGGCAATCGGCAGGCTGGCTCTGGGTCAAACATGGTACTTTGTGACGGAAGTCCCTACCCAGCGGCTGGAGGGCTATGCGGTCGGCGGCCGCCTAACGGTAAGCTTTGCCGCCGAGTCTCTGCAGGAGCTTTCCATGACCATCGAGCGGATTGGAGAGGATACGGACGGAAGCTGCATACTGGTACTCTCCTGTGACCGGCTGCTGCAGGATGTGACCGCTCTGCGCCGCCAGACGGCGGACATTGTGTTTTCCTCCTATTCCGGACTGCATGTGCCGGCGCAGGCGCTGTATTACAGCGACGGCAGTGCCGGCGTGTATGTGCTGGAGGGGGTCCGGGCTAATTGGAAGCCCGTGAATATCCTCTATGAATATAATAACGGCTATATTGTGGAGCTGGACAAGTCCAGCACCGGAAACCTCTGGCCGGAGGATCAGATCATCCTGACCTCCGAGGACATCTATGACGGGAAGGTAATGGGGAATGATAGCTGAAAACATCGCCTCCATCCGGGCAAGGATGCAGGAGGCCGCCGTGCGGGCAGGACGGGATCCGAAGGAGATCCTGCTGTGCGCCGCCACCAAGATGAACGACGCGGATCGCGTCCGCGAGGCAATCGCGGCCGGTGTGGATTGCTGCGGGGAAAACCGCGTGCAGGAGCTGGTCGCCAAGCAGGCCGTGCATGCCTATGACGGCGCACCCGTCCATTTCATCGGGCATTTGCAGACCAACAAGGTGCGGCAGGTGGTGGGCAAGGTGACCCTGATCCAGTCTGTGGATCGCACGGAGCTGCTTGCATGTATCGAACGTGAGGCGGCAAAGCAGGCGCTTGTGCAGGACATCCTGTTGGAAATCAACATCGGCGCGGAGGAAAGCAAATCCGGCTTTTCGCCGGAACAGGCGCTCCAAATCGCGTCGGAAATGGCAGAATATCCCCACTGCCGCCTGCGCGGATTGATGGCGATCCCGCCGGTCAGCGAAAAACCCGGCGATAATTGCAGATATTTTGAGAAAATCCGTACAATTTCTGTTGACATAACAGCAAAAAAATACGATAATGTCCGTATGGACTGTCTATCGATGGGCATGACAGACGATTTTGAGGACGCCATTGCTTGCGGCAGTACCATGATCCGCGTCGGAACGGCGATTTTCGGCGCCCGGAACTATAATAAAAACAAATAACGAATCTTGCATCGAAACAATATGGAGGACTTCACTATGGGATTCATGGACGAACTGAAGAAGCTGACACACCCGTATTCCGAAACGGACGAGGATGAATTTGACGAATACGACGAGGAGGAGTCGATCGACAACGAGCCTCCTGCCGCCCCTACCCGCCGCAGCAGTTTTTCCCGTGCCGCCGATCCAGCACCTCGTGCCGGCAGTTACAGTCGTACGGATACCACTTCCCGCATGGGCGCAAACAAGGTTGTGAATATCAATGCCACCACGCAGTTGCAGGTGGTTCTGGTCAAGCCCGACCGCTTTGACATGGTTTCTGAAATCGCAGACCACCTGCGGGACAAGCAGGCCGTCGTTTTGAATCTGGAGTCGACCAACAAAGACGTAGCCCGCCGTCTGGTGGACTTCCTGTCCGGCTGCGCCTATGCCCTTGACGGCAAAATCAAAAAGGTCGCCATTTCCACCTACCTCATCACACCGTACAATGTGGACGTGGTGGGCGATCTGGTGGAAGAGCTGGAAAACAGCGGAATGTACTTCTAATACTATTTTCTGATAAAAAGATTTTTATCAAAAAGGCGCCGCCTTTTGCGGCAGATCACCGCAAAAGCCGTCTCATAAGTTCTTGATAAAAAGCTTCTTTTATCAAGAACTGGTATAAAAATATAGACTCGCAAAGGAGCTGAAGCACCAATGCTGACACCGCAGCAGATCCGTCAGGCGAGCTTCGAAAAAGCGCTGTTTGGCGGCTACGATATGGATTCCGTCAACGATTTTCTTGAACCGCTGACAAAGGATTATGTCACATTGTATAAAGAGAATTCCATTCTCAAGAGCAAAATGCGCATTCTGGTTGAAAAACTGGAGGAATACCGCAAGCAGGAAGCCTCTATGCAGAGTGCCATTCTGGCGGCGCAGAAAACCTGCGATCAGATGGTCGCGGACGCGGAGAAAAAATGTGCCAAGATGCTGCATGAGGCGCAGGAAAACGCCAACGCGAAATCCAAGAACGTCGATCTTCTGGTGGAGGACGAGCAGGAACGGCTGGATGCCGCGAAGCGTGCCACTGCGCAGTATCTGGACACCGCGGAAGAAAGCCTGAAAAAGCAGCTTGCCCTGCTCGCGAAACTGCGGGAGGAAACACCCGTCAAGCAGCCCGAACCGGAGCGTGTGCACCAGTTTGCGCCGCCCACGGAACCGCCGCTGCCCACGGCACCGGCAAAAGACAACCGTGCCTTTGATTTTGACGCCGAGGACTTTAACGCCGAGGACAAGGCGGATGCCATCATTGATGAGATCGGTCAGAGCATTGAAGCGCGCATGGCGCCGCCGGTCTCCAGAGCGACCGGTCCCGACATCAACGCGACTCGTCGCTTTGAGTCGCTTTCCCCTGAAAAACAAAAAAAATTCGAGGATCTGCAATTTGGAAAGAATTACGATCCGAAAAAATGGTAAAATAATACTGTAAAAGCATTGATGGGAACAAACAGCGTATGCTCCGCGTTCAGAGAGCTGCCGTTCGGTGCAAGGCAGCCGCGTCATGCGTGAATATCATCCCGGAGCTTCCGCCCGAACAAGGGAATCTCTGACGATTTGTTCAGAGGTTTCCAAGAATAGGCGCGGACGTGTTGCGCCCGTTACCGCGCATGCGAGTGGCTCCGCTATGCGGAGCAACAAGAGTGGTACCGCAGAGAATCGCCGAATGTGTCGTAAAACTGCAAATCGTGTCATTCCGAAGTGGCTTTGCCGCCGTGGAATCTAATACATACTGTTTTAGATTGCCGCACCGCAGCAACGCTGCTTCCTCCATGACAGAGCGAGGTTTTTTCGACAGTTTGCAGCCTCTGTCTCTTGACCGAGACAGAGGCTGCATTTTTGACCGGGTTCGATGGGACGCCGCAGAACACGCTGACTTGCCGCGTGCACTCCGGCGAAACCCGTTCTGAATAAATTGTAATGAGAACCAACACAAAACCATTCACGGAGGAATTTGATATATGGACTACAAAAACACCATCATTACGCCGAAAACCGAGTTTCCCATGCGCGCCGGTCTGCCGACCCGCGAGCCGCCGATGCTGGAACACTGGAACAAGATTGATGTGTATCACCTGCTGATGAAAAAGAACGAGGGAAAGCCTGCCTTTATCCTGCATGACGGTCCTCCTTTCTCCAACGGCGACATCCACATGGGTCACGCGCTGAACAAGACACTCAAGGACTTTATTGTTCGCTCCTATGCCATGCGCGGCTATTATACGCCGTACGTTCCCGGCTGGGATAACCACGGCATGCCCATCGAGTCTGCCATCATTAAAAAGAACAAGCTGAACCACAAGGCGATGCCGGTTTCCGAATTCCGCAGCGCCTGCGAGGAATTTGCTCAGAGCTTTATCGACCGTCAGATGGCTGGCTTCCGCCGTTTAGGTGTGCTCGGCGACTGGGAGCATCCATACAAAACGATGGATCGGAAGTTTGAGGCGGAAGAAGTCAAGGTTTTCGGCGAAATGTTCCGCAAGGGCTACATTTACAAGGGTCTGAAACCCGTCTACTGGTGTCCGAAGGATGAGACCGCGCTTGCCGAGGCGGAAATCGAGTACCAAGACGATCCGTGTACCTCCATCTATGTCAAATTCGCGCTGAAGGATGACAAGGGAAAGCTTGCGGAATACGGCACGGACAAGACCTACTTCATCATCTGGACCACAACCACATGGACACTGCCGGGTAACCTTGCCATCGCGCTCAATCCGACGGAATCCTATGTTTTGGCGCAGGCGGAAAACGGTGAACGTTATATCGTTGCCGAGGCGCTGCTTGCAAAGACCATGCAGGTTGGCAAGGTGGAATCCTATGAGGTTCTTGCCCGCTTCGATGGAAGCTTTTTCGAGTATATGACCGCGCAGCACCCGTTCCTTGACCGTGATTCGCTGCTCGTCACGGCGGACTATGTCACCATGGATTCCGGCACCGGCTGTGTCCACACAGCACCCGGTTTCGGTGCGGATGACTACCAGACCTGCCGCCGCTATCATATGGATCTGATCGTCCCGGTGGATGACCGCGGTTTCCAGACGGAGGCTGCCGGAAAATTCGCAGGACTGCGCTACGACGTCTCCAACAAGGCGATCTTTGACGATCTTGCACAGAGCGGCGCGCTGTTTGCATCTGAGGAATTTACCCACAGCTATCCCCATTGCTGGCGCTGCAAAAGCCCAATCATTTTCCGCGCCACGCCGCAGTGGTTCTGCTCCGTTGAGTCTTTCAAGGATGAGGCGGTCGCCGCCTGCGACAATGTCCGCTGGCTGCCCGTGTGGGGCAAGGACCGCATGGTCGCCATGATCCGCGACCGCGCCGATTGGTGCATCTCCCGTCAGCGCCGCTGGGGTCTTCCGATTCCCGTGTTTTACTGCAAGGACTGCGGCAAGCCTGTCTGCACACCGGAAACCATTGAACACATCTCCGCGCTGTTCGGCGAATTCGGCTCAAATGTCTGGTTTGACCGTGACGCCGCCGACCTGATCCCCGAAAATCTTACCTGTCCGCACTGCGGCGGCAAGGCGTTTGAAAAAGAGACCGACACCCTCGACGGTTGGTTTGACTCCGGCTCAACACACATCGCTTCCCTGCGCCGCGAGCATCCCGACCAGTGGCCCGCGACGATGTACCTTGAAGGCGCGGATCAATACCGCGGCTGGTTCCAGTCAAGCCTGTTGACGAGCGTCGGCGCACTCGGTCAAGGCGCGCCGTTCACTCAGTGCCTGACGCACGGCTGGACGGTGGACGGTGAGGGCAAGGCTATGCACAAGTCGCTCGGCAACGGCGTTGACCCCGCCGATCTCATCCGCGATTTCGGCGCGGACATCGTCCGTTTGTGGGCTGCCTCCGCTGACTATCGTGCGGACGTGCGCTGCTCCAAAGAGATCTTCAAGCAGCTGTCTCAAAGCTACCTGAAATTCCGCAACACCGCCCGCTACTGTCTCGGCAATCTCGACGGCTTCGACGCAAATGACCTCGTACCGCCGGAGAAAATGCCGGAGCTGGACCGTTGGGCGATCACCAAGCTCAACGCGCTGATCGAGACCGGCTTCAAGGCCTACGACAACTACGAATTCCATGTCCTGACCCATGCCATCAACGATTTCTGCGTGGTGGAGCTGTCGAGCTTCTACCTTGATATTCTGAAAGATCGCCTGTACTGCGAAAGCCGCAATGGGCTGAAGCGGCGCAGCGCACAGACCGCGCTGTATCTGATCGTCGACGCGATGGCTCGTATGTTTGCGCCGATTCTTCCGTTCACCTGCGATGAAATCTGGCAGGCAATGCCGCACCGCGACGGCGACGATGTGCGCAACATCGTCCTCAATGAAATGGTCGGACCGTATGACGCATACGCGCTGGACGCGGACGCGATGGCAAAATGGGATACACTGATCTCCCTGCGCAATGATGTCAACGGCGTTTTGGAGACCGCGCGTGCTGAAAAGCGCATTGGCAAAGCGCTGGAAGCGCATGTTTCTCTGTACGCCGAGGACGACGCCGCCCGCGCTGCGCTTACTGCAGTCAGGGACTTGAATCTGCCGGAGCTCTTCATCGTTTCAGACGTTACGCTTGCAAACGGCGCGTCAAACGCAGAAAGCGTCTGCGGCAGCGGCACAAATTTCCCCGGTCTGCGCATTGAGGTTCTGAACGCCGCCGGTGTAAAATGCCCGCGCTGCTGGATGCACTCCACAAAGGCCAATGCCGACGGACTGTGCCCGCGCTGCGCCGCAGTCATGGCGGAGCTTGAATACTGATTGTCACAATAACCGGGACGGTTGCAGAACAATCCATTCTGCAACCGTCCCGGTTTGGGTCTGCGTCATCGCGTTTGATATCTGAACCTGTTCACATTAATTGACAAACAAATTATGTGTGCTATAATTGGCGCATGGAAATAAACATATCCCTTCCGAATATTGTGGTTCCTGAGATTCCACAGGTTTCTTATATGAGAGGTAAGATATGAGTCGTGAACCGAAGTATGTTTTGAGGACTGTCGAGAACATCCGTGTTTACAAGAATGCCAAGGCCGCGGCTATTAAGAAAGCGGTTGGCATGATCTGTGGCGTAATGCTGATCGGCTCTCTTGCATTCGGGAAAAACTTGTTTGGCGAGTTATCCCTGATTGTGGAAGTTCTTTTGCTGGGGCTGGTAATCGGCGCGTTTGTAAAAAATAAGAAGGAGTTTTCTCCATTTCCGCTGGAACTCTATTTTTACGAAGACCGTATTGAAATTCACAAGCCGCATGTTCCTTATGACAACGGAAAAATTAAAAGGGAGTTATATGTGTTTAAGTATGCAGATCACCCCACATTTACATATGGGCAAAGGACGAAGTATATGACTATTCGCGGCATTGCCCGTGGTGAATGGTATTTACATACCAAAGACGGAACAGTTTCTCCCACCCCTGAAAGAATTCGGGAGAACATAAAGGGAATATGCTATTTCTTCGTAGGTGATCCGAAGATTGACATTGTCAGTGAGATTGAGCAACATGCTCCGATTAAAGTAACAGTAGAAAATAACTAGACCTTGTTTGAAAATGCGGAGGTAAGTAAAGTGGAGAATTTGCTTCTGTGGGATTAGTAAAAATATCATTTCCCGTGGAGGAAATTTTCACCATTGAATTAGATAACTAAACTCTTATTTGTCTCGCTCTTTGCCAAATAAAGCCTCAGAAAAATGCCAGCCGCTCATTTTTATATTAAAACCTGATAAAAAGCTTTGAAAGCTTTTTATCAGGTTTTTGGTATGAAAAACTATGCGCGACAGTCGGC
>CAMGMW010000025.1 GCA_946059285.1 uncultured Clostridia bacterium | reverse complement strand
GAACACAGAAGTTAAGCTCATTTGCGCCGACGATACTTGCCGGGTGACTGGCCGGGAAAATAGGTAACGCCAACACAAAGAACCTACTTGCGTGCATCACACCTTAAGGACATAACTTAAGGCATGAGCATTGCGAAAGGCAAGGAAAAAGAGAGAAGTTAACGCTTCTCTCTTTTTCCTTGCCTTTTTGCTTTATCATCGGTACATTCGACTGTCGAACTTTCTTTGAGTACAATTCTGATAAAAACAAGGGGGGTTCCTTAATGAGAGATAAGAAATATTACACAATGCCGTACTTATGTTGAAGACCATTTGATCCAAAGAATTCTCTGTGCGGTGGTCCGTATTTTGCGCCGCTGCTGTAAGAATATTGTGAATTAATGTAACTCAAACATTTCCGAATCATTTCTCCAATAAACACAAGTTATGATGGGCTCATTAAAAACAAAACAGAAAGAGGCGGCAATTATGAACAGAAATGATCAGGAATATGGCTTATCCGATATATCAGAAAGTTCTCAAAAAGGAACGTAAGAAGATTGCACCCGAAATCATTCGTCTGACGGATGAATTGATCAAATGAGGTGGTGGGAATTATCAGTATTTCTGCTGAGGTTTAGTGGCGGCAATGGAAAAATGCGAGAAAAGCCGTTTTCTGGGCGCCAATGTCAAGAGGCGGATGAAGAAATATCGGGATAGGATTTGCGTCCTATCCCGATATTCGTTGCAGACCATATTCGCAAAATAAATCGAACGATATCAATGAGTGCATCCTTCGAAAAAAGCGGGGGATCTGCACTTCCCGATGCTGTTGCCGTTTGAGCGGCTTTGGGCATTATAGCTCGCAATATGCCTTTGCCGTCAGAGCAGCTACCTTTGCATTGTTATAAACCAGATGAATGTTGGAGTCCAAGCTGTCGCCGCCGGTCAACTCCTTGACCTTTGCCAACAGGAACGGAGTGGTTGCCTTACCGTGGATCCCCTGTTCGTTGCACTGACGGATCGCCTCGTCGATTGCGCCGTTGATGACCTTCGGATCCATCGAGTATTCCTCCGGAATCGGATTTGTCACCAGCATACCGCCTTTCAGCCCCAGCTCGTGCTGTGTCTTGAAGGCCTTGGCGAGCTCCTCCGGTGTGTCGATTTCATAGTCCACACCGAAGCCGGAGGAACGGGTATAAAACGCGGGCAATTCCTTCGTACCATAGCCGATGACCGGGACACCGTGTGTTTCCAGGTATTCCAGCGTCAGACCGAGGTCCAGAATGGATTTGGCACCGGCACAGACTACCATCACGGGCGTCATAGCCAATTCCTCCAGATCAGCGGAAATATCCATCGTCACCTCCGCGCCGCGATGCACGCCACCGATGCCACCGGTAGCAAAAAACCGAATGCCGGCCATATGGGCGATGATCATGGTGGTGGTTACGGTTGTCGCACCGTCTTCGCCACGGGCACACAACACGGCAAGATCGCGGCGGGATGCCTTCGCAATTTCTGTGCCTTTTTTTCCAAAATATTCAATTTCGTCCGGTGTGAGTCCTGCTTTCAGCCTGCCGCCGATGATAGCGATGGTAGCCGGCACCGCGCCATTGTCCCGAATGATTTTCTCCACTGCCAGTGCTGTTTCCACATTCTGAGGATAGGGCATGCCGTGGGAGATAATGGTAGATTCCAATGCCACAACGGGCTTCCCTTCTGCAAGGGCTTGCGCGACTTCGGGTTTCACATCCAGATATTTGTTCAACATAATTGATTCCTCCTATGATATTACGACATTACTGCCGTGAATTTACATACTTTGCAGCCGTTGCTGCACCGCTTGGGCGGATAACGCGGAATTGATGGTCTGCGTTCCCTCCACTGCGATCGCTGCCGCCGCTGCCGCAGCTGCGGCGCTTTCTTTCAGGTCTTTTCCTTCCAGATAGGCCCATGCCAATGCCGCCATGAAGGCGTCTCCCGCACCGGTGGCATTGCGCATCATTGCCGGATAGCATGGCTGATGCACAAACTGCTGATGATCTGCGGCAAATACGCCGTCTGTACCGAGGGAGATGAATACACGCTGCAGGCCGGTCTCCAACAGCTTCTCCGCCGCCAGATGAAGGCTGACTGTGTCAGTGATCTGTACTCCGGACAGCAGCTCCGCTTCGATACGGTTCGGCTTGAGCGTGTGGAGCTTACCCAGAATCGGCAGAAGCTTGACCGCTTTCGCCGTGGAGACCGGATCGACAAAAATCGGCGCGGTGCAGTGTGTTGCCAGATATTCCAATGATTGTGCGGGAAGATTGGTATCAGCAACAACCAGCTGCGCATTGTTTAGCAGATGCAGGTTTGCAGCAAGATAGGAAGGCTCCAACCGGTCGCAAATTGCCATGTCTGAAACGGCCATCGCCATATCACCGTTTACATCGTTGATGAACAGATAGGTGGAGGTAGCGGCTCCTGAAATCTGCAGCGCATGGCTGATATCAATGCCAAGCTCCGAGCAGGAACGTATGATCCGCTGGGCATGCAGGTCATCCCCGAACGCCGTTAAAAAGCGCACATCCACGCCAAGCAGGCTCATATTATGTGCGATGTTTCGACCCACGCCGCCGAGACTTACCGTAACACTTCCGGGGTTAGAATCGTGCGCAACCAATGGCGCGGCGCTTTGCCCGCCGATATCGACATTCACGCCGCCAAGTACCGCCGCATACTCTCCGGAACGAAGCACATAGCCCTTCCCGGCAATATACCCTTTCTTCATCAGATTGGAAATATGCACCGCTACGGATGAACGGGCGATTCCGGCACGCTCTGCCAACGCCTCCTGTGAGATCATCGGATCTGCCTCGATCCACTGCAATATCTGACGCTCCCGCTGCGTCATACCACTCACCGCCTAACAAACAAAAGTTTATTTCCTAATCTAATGTTTATTATAATGCTGCTTTTTCTCTTTGTCAATAGGGTAAACAAAAATTATAGTACTATCCCGGATTTTTTCCGCCGGAAGACGTCTATCATCTCTCCGGTCAGACTGATATTGGAATAGTCCTCCGGAAGATTTTCCGCCGAAAACCACTGCGCCAACGCAAGCTCTCCATCCCGCAGGATCGGTTCGGTTTCCCCGTCCACTTCACAGAAAAAGCCCAGCAGCAAACTGTCTGTCAGCACCCACGGCTGCGATTTGTAAAAACGCAGATTTTTGACGCGCAGACCGACCTCTTCATATACCTCGCGGCGCACCGTGTCTTCCACCTGTTCGCCGATCTCACAAAAGCCTGCTACCAGCGCAAAGCGTCGGAAGGCACGCCCCGCGTACTTGGTCAGAAGGATTTGATCATTGTTTGTCACCGCTACGATCACCGCGGGATTGATACGCGGATAGACGATCCGACCGCAGTGCGGGCAGCACAGAGCACGTTCTGTCTGACTGTCCGTCATTTCCGCGCCGCAGGCGCCGCAGTAGCGGTTTCCCGCATACCATCGATGCAGAGACTCCCCCACGGCGCAGGAGAACGCCGTTTCTCGCGGGAGCTGATAACGATACTCCACGGAGGGTATGTAACGCCAGCCTTCTGTCTCTTCAACCTCATCTGAAGAAAGATAAACCGCCTGCCCGTCAATGGAAAAGGCGTAGCGCACCGCAACCTGAGGGAAATCGCAGCGCTGCGGCAGACGCAGTGCATCCCTTGCCGAAAGCACGCAATTTCCCCGGTAGATCAGCAATCGGTCCTCTGCCCTCGGCAAGGCTGCTTGAAACTCGGCCTGATAAACATGGGGAAAAATATCCTGAATCATTTGACTTCCTCCCAAGAGACCGGGAAGCGCTCCGGCGCTCCCGGCGCACAAAGTGTTTTTTCCAGCCAGATCACATCGTGCCATTCACCCAGCTTATAGCCCACCTGACGGAATACCGCTGCCTGTTGGTAGCCCAATGCCCGGTGGAACGCTACGGAAGGGGCGTTGGCAGATGTGACGACGGCAAACACCTTGCGGCACCCCTGCCGGCGCAAAATTGACTCAATTTCGGTATAAAGCGCCCGCCCGATTCCCTTTCTGCGCACAGAGGCATCCAGATAGCAGGAAATCTCCGCACACCACGCATACGCGGCACGCTCAAATGCCCTGCCCGCATATGCATAACCCAGAACTGTTCCGTTTTCCTCCCAGACCAGCCATGCATATTGCGCCATATGAGACTGCATCCTGCCGAGAAATTCCGCCTCGGTGGGTGTTTCATATTCAAAACTGACCGCCGTTTTCTGCACAAAATATTCATAGATTTTCAGCATTGCCGGGATATCCGAGGGCTGTGCGATACGGATTGCCATGCTGCATCCCTTCTTTCTTCCTTTTATCCTACCACATTCCTTCCAAAAGTACAGCCCCGAAATAAATTTTCCGCTTGCAAATTCTGCTGATATCGTTTACTGTAGTGACAGAGAATAAAGGAGGATCTGCCTGATGAAAAAATGGAAGCATCTCCCGCTGGGGCTGCGCACGCTGAAAACCGGCATTGCCGTCACGCTTGCTGTGCTGCTGGTGCGGCTGTTTGCCACCGATTCGCTTTCTGTTTTTTATGCCGCTTTCGGTGCGCTCGTTGCCATGGACCGCACCTTTTCCGACTCGCTGATGCAGGGACTGACTCAACTGGTCGGCGTGGTCGCCGGTACACTGATCGGTTATCTGTCGGTCCTCCTCTTTCCCGCGCTGACCCCTGCGTGGCTGGTGGGACTGGGCGTGATATTACTGATTCTGCTTTGCAACTGTATGAAGCTTTCCTTCACCGCCTCGCTTTCCTGCATCATTTTTCTCTCTGCCTGTCTGACGCCGACCGATAATGTGCTTCGTGACTCGCTGCTCCGTATCCGGGATACTTCGGTGGGCATTGCGATTGCACTGGCTGTCAATGCCGCGATCCGTCCGTACAACAACAAAAAGCGGATCCTGGCTCTGTTGCGCGAGCTGCAAAAAAGCATTCCTGATTATGTATCAAGGATTGTGGTTTCCGAGCAGTTCCCCGACCTGAGACCTGCGGTAGATCTGCTGCGCCGGATCGACTCCGAGCTGTCCCTTTACCATAGCCAGAAATTCTTCCACCGCAAGCACGATGATGAGGCATGGCTGCGCGGCTGCCGCCAGCTTGCCGCCCGCGCATTGGAGGAACTGGAGGCAATCTGCGGTATGGACTCGCTGGGTGATTTGGCGATGGAGAACGCGGAGATCATGCTGGAGCTGGGCATGCAGATCCCGGAGGCAGGCATCTCCGGCAGAAAATGCAGCCGGCATGACACCATCGTGATGAATTACCATTTGGAAAAGCTGCTGTTAGCGCATTGCTACCTCAACGAAATGATGGAATAGAATGATCCCCTCCGGCATATGGTGCATCGGAGGGGATTGTTTTGACTTTAACAGAGCTTGCCCTGCGCCGTGCGGGTGCATCGGACCTTCAAACGTTTCAAAAGAGAATGGGGCTCTTCCCGTCCGGTCGGGAGGATGCGCTGACCATGCAGCGGCTGGTACCGTATTTGCTGGGATATGAACATTACATGGTCAAGCCGGGAGACACCTATTATCAGCTTGCCCGTACCTTCGGTACCACGGTCCGCAGTATCATTACCGCCAATCCGAATCAGAACCCCAATACCCTGACGGTCGGACAATATATCAATATCCCATACGGCTTTCCGGTGGTGCCGACGGATATTCCGTTTACCTCCGAGCTTTTGGAGGTCTGTATTCAGGGCTTGCTGGTGCGCTATCCGTTCCTGTCCCGCCGTACCATTGCCACTACCGCTTACGGCAGGACCGTGACCGCTGTGCGCATCGGTCGCGGCAGCCGCTCCGCGCTGTATAACGCCAGCCACCATGCCAACGAGTGGATTACAACGCCGGTTTTGATGAAATTTCTTGAGGAGTACGCCCGCGCCGTTTCGGTGAACGGGCAAATTTTCGGCATCAATGCGCAGGAACTGTATGAAAAGACCAAACTCTATCTCGTGCCGATGGTTGACCCGGACGGTGTGGATCTGGTCACCGGCGCCATCCCGGAGGACAGCCAGCAATATCTTGCCGCATTGGAAATTGCGGCACGGTATCCGGAAATCCCGTTTCCAAACGGGTGGAAGGCAAATTTAGTGGGCGTCGATTTGAACTTGAACTATCCTGCGGGCTGGGAGCAGGCGCGGGAGAATAAATTTGCTTTGGGCTTTACCACGCCTGCGCCAAGAGATTATGTAGGCGGCAGCCCGCTGGATCAGCCGGAAAGCGCCGGAATGGTAGGTCTGACCCGATTGGTCAACCCACGCTTGACCCTTTCCTATCACGCGCAGGGAGAGGTCATCTACTGGAAATATCTTGACATGGAGCCGCCGGGAGCGCGGGCGATCGGGGAGCAGTTCGCCTTTGTCAGCGGATATCTGCTGGAGGATACACCTTACGCCTCCGGATTTGCGGGCTACAAGGACTGGTTTATTCAAACCTATAACCGACCGGGCTATACCATTGAAGTCGGTTTGGGCGAAAATCCTCTGCCGCTGTCACAATTCGACAGTATTTATGAGAAAAACCTCGGCATTCTTGTGCTGGGCTTGCAGGTATAGCGGTGCGCCCAAAGGGCAAGGGACTCACGCCGGGTTGTGAATGCCGGTGACTGAAAAGACTACCCATTCGGCAATGTTGGTGGCATGGTCGCCGATTCGCTCAAAATATTTCGCAATCATCAGAAGATCGAGCGCATATTCGCCGTCCTCCGGTTTGCCTGCAATCCATCGGATCAGTGCGGTTTTGGTCTGCTCGAAGAAATCATCTACAATATCGTCGTGCAGGATCACCTGTTCGGCCAGCGCGGTATCCTTCCGCACAAACGCGTCTACGCTTTCTGTTACCATTTTGATGGTAGCCCTTGCCATTTCTCCGATACAGGCGCATTCCTTGCTGGAACGTCCGTTCATAAAGGAAATGATCTCGGCAATATCCTCCGCCTGGTCGCCGATGCGTTCCATATCGGTGATCATTTTCAGCGCAGCGGAAATCTGACGCAGGTCTCTTGCCACCGGCTGTTGTTGCAAAAGGAGTTTCAGGCACAGCGACTCGATATCACGTTCTATTTGGTCGATTTCTCCGTCCAATGGTGCCACCTTTGCCGCCAGCGCGGGGCTGCCCTCTATCAGGGCTTTAGCGGCAAGCGCGATTACTTCTTCGCACATTGCCCCCATTTTGATTAACTTTTGATTCAAAAGGATAAGCTGCTTGTCAAACCGACTTCTCATCATCCGAACCTCCCGGTAATGTAGTCTTCCGTCCGCTGATCCCGCGGCTGTGCGAACATGGCCTCCGTCTGATTGAATTCTATCAATTCACCCAGAAGGAAGAACGCTGTCTGATCGGAGATGCGGACAGCCTGTTGCATATTATGTGTTACGATAATGATCGTGTATCTGTCTTTGAGCTGTATTGCGAGCTCTTCAATTTTAGAGGTGGAAATCGGATCGAGCGCACTGGTAGGCTCATCCATCAGCAGCACTTCCGGTTCCACAGCCAGCGCACGCGCAATGCAAAGACGTTGCTGCTGCCCGCCGGAGAGTCCCAAAGCGGACTTTTTCAGCCTATCCTTTACCTCGTCCCAAATGGCGGCTGCTCGCAGGGAACGCTCTACGATTTCGTCCAGCTTGCCCTTGCTTTTGATCCCGTGGGTGCGCGGACCGTAGGCGACGTTATCGTATATGCTCATCGGGAAGGGATTCGGCTTTTGAAACACCATGCCGATCTCCCGCCGCAGTTCATTGACGTCCACGGAGGGGGCGAAAATATCCTGCTCCCGATATTTAACGCTGCCGGTTATTTTTACACCGGGGATCAGGTCATTCATCCGATTCAGGGTTTTTAAAAACGAGGATTTTCCGCAGCCTGACGGCCCGATCAGCGCGGTAATGCTCTTTTCGGGGATGTTCATGCTGATATTCTTCAACGCCTGCGTGCTTCCATACCATAAGCACAGGTCTTTTACGAAAATAACATCGCTCATAGCTTTCTCCTTTTCTTATAGTACTTTCCTGCGAGGGCTGCCGCCAGATTAACTGCCAGAGCCAGAACCACTAAAATGGAGGCGATGCCGAAGGCCACTTCAAATTCGCCCTGCTCTTTCGCATATACATACAGCGCGACCGTCAGCGTGGCTCCGGCATTTCCCAGACCCTCTACGAAGCCATACAATGTATGGGCGAAGCCGGCAGTGTACAGCAGTGCCGCTGTTTCACCGAGAATGCGCCCCGCCGAAAGAATACAGCCGGTGATTACGCCGTCGACACAGCCGGGAAGAACTACGGTATGGATTACCCGCCACTTTCCCGCGCCCAGTCCGAATGCACCCTCACGATAGCTCTGCGGCACTGTTTTCAGGCTTTCCTGCGTGGTACGCAGGATGGTGGGAAGATTCATAATCACCAGCGTCAGACTGCCTGCCAACAGGGAGGTTTTCATCTTCAGGAACTGACAGAAGAACAGCATGCCAACAAGCCCGTAAATGATGGACGGAATACCGGAAAGTGTTTCCGCCGCATATTCGATGACAGCGACCAGCTTTTTGCTGTGGGCGTATTCGGTCAGATAGATGGCCGCGCCGACACCGAGGGGCAGCACGATGGCCAGTGTCGCGATGACCACATAGACGGTGTTCAAAATATCCGGTAGAATGCCGATGGTGCCCGCCAGATAGCTGGGCTTCGTGGAGAGCAGCTCCCAAGACAGATTGGGAACACCCCGGTACAATACATATCCGATCAGAAACACAGCAAGTGAGCAGGTCAGTGTTACCGAAACGATCATCAGGGCGCGCATCAGGACGATATAGGTTTTCCTTTTTGTCGAAATTGTTTTGTTTTGCATCAACGCTCCTCCTTACTGCGCTTGAGGAAGAAATTCAGCACGGCACCTGTCAGCATGATGAACAGGAAAAGCACCAGTGCAATGGAAAACAGAGCCTGCCGCTGCAAACCCTCTCCCGCGTATGCCATTTCGCTGGCGACAGCCGTGGTCAAGAATCGGACGCTTTGGAAAAGCGACGGCATATTTGCCACATTGCCGGACACCATGATCACCGCCGTTGCCTCGCCGATTGCGCGTCCTATGCCGAGCACCACAGCAGCCGCGATCCCGCTTTTTGCCGCGGGCACGGAGACGCGGAAGCAGGTTTCAATCGGTGTTGCACCGAGGGCAAGTGAGGCGTCCTCATATTCCTTTGGTACAGCCTCCAGAGCGGTCGCGGAAACATTGATGATAGATGGCAGAATCATAATCGCCAGCACAATGATTGCCGCGAGTAAACTTGCGCCGTCAGGCACATGAAAAACCTTCCGAATCCCGGGAACGAGTACCAGCATACCCACAAGACCGTAGACAACGGACGGAATGCCCGCCAACAGGCTGACCGCCGACTCCACAACGGTTTTCAGCTTTGGCGGCGCAGCCTTCGCCAGATAGACCGCCGTCATAAATCCAAGCGGGACGCCTAACAGGATGGCGCCTGCGGTTCCGTAGACACTGGTCAGGATAAACGGAAGAATCCCAAAGCTCGGTTCAGCCTCTGTTGATGCCCAGGTTTTGCCGAACAGGAATTTGACAAGCCCGATTTCCCGGATCGCCGGAATACCGGATATCACCAAATACACGGTAATCAGCAGGACGCATCCGACGGTTACAAACCCGAGAACGAGGAAGATCCCGTGAATGATATTCTCAAATAATCGCTTTTTATTTCTCATAAATTGCGCCTTTCACTCCGTTACAAACGGCGGCATCCTACCGGAATGCCGCCAAGATAGGACCGCTCAGTTTGCCGCTACTGCACCGGCGTCGGAAATGATTTCGGCAGCCTGTGCGGATGTGACGAAGTCAAAAAACTTTTGCGCCGCCTCGGAGAGCGGGGTATCTGTTTTTGTTACAAGGATAAAGGGACGCTGTATTGCGTAGCTCCCGTCCTTAACGGTTGCGTTGTCAGGGGTTACACCGTTCACGGAGACGGCCTTTACATTGTCCTTGACTGCGGCAAGAGAGGCATAACCGATCGCTGCCGGGTTCTGGGAAACTGTGGTGATTACATCGCCCGTCGAGGTCAGCTCCTGACGATATTTGCAGGCATTTTCCGTGCCTGTGATGGATTCAAAGCCGTCTCTTGTGCCGCTGCCCGCTTCCCGTCCGATCAGGACGATTTCCGCGTCATTCCCGCCGACGTCGCTCCAGTTGGAAATCTCCCCCGTGTAGATTTTTGAAATTGTTTCAAGGCTCAAATCCGATATGGGATTCTCAGGGTGGACGATTACGGCAATTCCGTCATAAGCAAGGAGTGTTTCGGTCAGACCGCTTGCCTTTTCCTCTTCCTTCAGCCTGCGGCTGGAAAGACCGATGTCGCAGCGCCCCTCTGCGACAGCCGTGATGCCCGCGCCGGAGCCGGTGGGGTTATAAGTAAACGTCATGCCGTCGTTTTCCCGCTCAAAGGCCTCTCCGAGGGCGCCGATGACTTTTTCCATTGAAGTGGAACCGTCGGTGGAAACCGAGCTTTTTTGTGAGCATCCGGCAAGTGACAAAACTACCATCGCTGCCGCAAGCACAAAGATGATGATTTTCTTCATGATACATAATCTCCTTTTCATTTTGACTTTCGGATTTTTTGTTCCTACGGTGTTAAAGATACTGCGCGGATGTAAAATGAAAAAGCTGAGTTTTGTAAAATCAATGTCAAATCATATGCAGCGGGATTTGCTCCGGGACCGGGACTCCTGATTAAATATGAAACATTTTATCAAGCATAAAGAAATCCAGCGCCGTAGCTTCCGCTACGGCGCTGGGCAGACTGTCCCAAAACGCTCTGACCGAACATTACGGAGGGAAGGAAAGTGTGAAAGGGAACCGTCAGGGTTCCCTTTCGCGTTCAAT
>CAMGMW010000024.1 GCA_946059285.1 uncultured Clostridia bacterium | reverse complement strand
GACGAAATTCGCCGGCGGTAAGCTCAATGGTCATTCCCACCACACCGTCCTTTTCAATGATCATTATTCTATTATAGCGAATTGCCGTTGTTTGTCTACCGAAAAAGCCTGAATTTGTGGAAAATAATACTTGTTTTTGCGGCAAGAATAGCATATGATATACTGACTAGGCAATCCGAATGGAGGATAACGCGTTGAAAAAATTGAGTGTTTGCGTTTTGTTCGGCGGGATCTCCCCGGAACATGAGGTCTCATTGCGTTCTGCGGAGTCGGTGCTGAATCATCTGGATGCGGACAAGTATAATATTTTCCCGGTCGGTATTACGAAAAGCGGGGAATGGATTCTGTACGGTGATACGGATTACAGCAAGCTGCCCGGCGGGCAATGGCTGAATTGCCCCAAAAACCGCCGCGCGGCGATTTCACCGGTACGCGGGCAGGGACTGCTGAATTTTGAGGGCGACTGCGTGGTGCGGGAACGGATTGATGTGGTTTTTCCGGTATTGCACGGCGAAAACGGCGAGGACGGCTCGGTGCAGGGTCTGCTGCAGTTAGCGGGGATCCGCTATGTCGGACCGCACGTTGCCGCCTCTGCCACCTGTATGGATAAGACCCTGACAAAACTGGTGGCGGACCGCGCCGGAATCCGGCAGGCGGCATGGCGTCTGGTGACAGCCCGGGAACTGGAAAGCGACAGGGAATCCGTACTGGACGCGGTGGAGCAGGCATTCTCCTACCCTGTATTTGTCAAGCCCGCCGGAACCGGCTCTTCCGTAGGCGTGGCAAAGGCAAAGCACCGTCAAGCACTGGAGCAGGCGCTGCAAAACGCGGTGAAGTATGACAGCAAGGTGCTGGTGGAGGAATTCATCAACGGCAGAGAGGTGGAGGTCGCTGTGCTCGGCAATGACGCTCCGGCTGCCTCCGTTTGCGGCGAAATCGATTCCGGAACGGAGTTTTATGATTACGACGCGAAATATATTTCCGACTGCGCCCGGCTCTATATTCCGGCGCGCATCAGCGATACCGCGGCGGAGCGGGTGCGCGATGCCGCCATCCGCGTGTATGAGGCCATGGGCTGCAAGGGGCTTTCCCGGGTGGACTTCTTTGTCACCTACGACGGCGAGGAGATTGTCTTCAATGAGATCAACACTCTGCCCGGCTTTACCTCGATTTCCATGTATCCGAAGCTGTTTGCTGCCAGCGGCATCCCCTACAGCGAGCTGCTCGACACGCTGATCGCTTTGGCGCAGGAGGCATAATGGAAGTACTGCTGAAAATCACAAGCGTCCAGCAGTTTCGGGACGAGAAGCCGGAGACCACCCAGCTTGTCACAGAGGGAACGCTTTCACAGGAGGATGGCGCGTGGCTGCTGTCCTATGCGGAGAGCGAGCTGACCGGCATGGCCGGCACAATGACGACCTTCCGCATCGAGCCGGAGCAGATCACGCTGCTCCGCTCCGGGACGATAGAGTCAAAAATGGTCTTTGTCACGGGTGTGGAGGACCGTTCCTTATATGATATGGGCTTCGGCGCACTGATGGTTGCCGTGTGCGCAGAGCGCATCGTCTCCACCGTAGGGGAAAACGGCGGCGTGCTGGAGGTCTCCTACGGTATCACCATCGAAGAAGAAACAGCAGGCACCATTGACTATCGTATCGAAGCGGTGCCCAAAAAGGGAGAAACGTTATGAATCCGATTCAATGTCCCCGCTGCCGTACGGTCTATGAAGACAACGGCGCACCGAGCTGCCCGTTCTGCGGCGCGGCAATTCTCAGAGTCCCTGTTCCGTCGGCGGCTCCCATCGCACAGCGCAGCAGCACGCTCAGCATTGTCAGCTTTTGCATCGCGATCACAGCGATTATTGTTCTTTTTGCCATTCTCGAAGGTCCGGTCTGGACACTTGGAATCCCGTTTTTGTTTGCGATCGCTGCGCTGGTCTGCGGTATACTCGCGCTGAAACAGAAATGCCGTCTCAGGGGCATGGCAATCGCCAGTGTCGCCATCGGCGGCGGTATTCTCGTCTTTGCCATCGGAATGCTGCTGGTTTTAGGCGGTCTGGCATGGCTGATTCAGGAGCTTCTTTGACACGCTTTAGGACCGTTTCCTCAACCTTTTGAAGTTAGGGAAACGGGCTGATTGAATGCGCAAGACAACCTTGACGGTCTTCTTTCACCCTATCTTCCCTTCGAAGCCTTTGGCTTCAAGGTGTTTCGACAGTCTAAAACCGCATGGGCTGCAAAAAGCAGCCCATGCGGTTTATTCTGTCTGTTTTCGTTTTACGCCGGAAACCTGATACATGGTTTCGTCTGAAATCAGAACATCCACATCGAAATAAGGCGCCATCCGCTGTGCCAGCAGTGGTGCCGGCATCAGCCCGACGGAGACCAATCTGGCGCAGCCCGTATGATGGGCATTGACTTCGGCCCGACTCATTCCATGCGCGATGGAAAGCCGACCGCCGGGCTTCAAGTGGTGTGCCAGGACGTTGATCAGGCGCTCGGGATCCAAAAAGTGCGGGAAAGCGTTATAGACCATCGCAGCGTCAAACCGCCGGTGCAGCTCCAGCGTTTCCATATCGCCGCAAAGGACCCGGATGCTTTCTTCGGGGAACTTTGCCGCGGCGATCTTGACCATTTCCGGAGAGATATCCACGGCGGTGACGGAGCACACGCCGCGGGTCAGATAGTCACGGAATAAAACACCGGTGCCGCAGCCCACATCCAGCACATCGATTCCCGCACGGATACCGCCGTAATCCAGAATTTTCTGAATCACCGCTTCATTGCGCACCATTTTGGCATCCCATTGCGGTGCGCGTGCATCAAAAAACGAAATGATATCCTCTTTTACCATGGGAGAACTCCTTTATTTCGGGTATCGCTCCGGAATCAGGTGTGCTTTCATCAGGGCAAAAACCAACGTTGGGATCAGAATAAGCTGGATGGCCGTTCCGGGCAAAGAGGTCAGCAGATAGGCATTAATCCAAAGCCGGAAGGTATAGCCGCCGCCGGTAAAGATCAGCGCCTGCGCAATGCCCGCGGCAATGCGTCCGCAGACGATCGCGATCAGCAAAGACAAATACAAATCCGCATAAAGATGCTTTGTGCGGATCATCCGCATGCAAACGCCGGTCACCGCACCGTAAACTGCCAGTTCCAGTATCATACCGGGCAGCACGGCGGCGGGCGGCATCCCGCTCAGCAGGCTTGACAGGACGGGACCGACCAGACCGCAAAGCAGTCCGTATGGCCAGCCGCAGATCAGTCCACACAGCAGCACCGGAATGTGCATGGGCAGGAACACCGTGCCGGCGCCGAACGCGTGGAATGCAAGCGGCAGCACATAGCACAGCGCAACACAAATGGCGCAGAGAATCAGTCTCTTCAGCATAGACAGTTTGTTCATTAGGATACCTCCTGAGAAATCTCTGTTTTTTCCCCATTTTACCTGCCGCCGTTTACTGCCGCAAGCCCTGGGGTGGAATTTCCCTTATTTTTCAATAAAATCGTAAGGCGTCGTCTGGTAGACAAAGTAGTTCAGCCAGTTGGAAAACAGCAGATGGGCATGTCCGCGCCAAGTCACACGCGGCGGTTTTTGGTCGTCGTCATCGGGGAAATAGTTTTTCGGCACGGCTATGGGCACGCCCCGTGCCTTGTCACGCTCATATTCCCTTTTCAGCGTATCCGGGTCGTACTCGGCATGCCCGGTCAGAAAGACCTGTCTTCCGCCGGCGGTAAAGACGGCGTATACGCCGGCCTCGTCGGAAGACGCGGCAATTCTCAGCTCTGGGACCGCCTCAATATCGGCGCGGCGAACACCGGTGTAGCGGGAGTGGGGCGCCATGAAGGTATCGTCAAAACCGCGCAGCAGGATCGGATTGCGGTATTCCACCCGGTGCGGAAAGATGCCGAAAAGTTTTTCCGGCAGCGGATATTTGGGGATGCCATAGTGATGGTACAGCCCCGCCTGCGCGCCCCAGCAGATGTGCAGGGTGCTGTGGACATGCTCACGGCTCCAGTCCATGATGCGGCACAGCTCGTCCCAGTATTCGACCTCCTCAAACGGAAGCTGCTCCACGGGCGCACCCGTGATGATCATTCCGTCAAAGTAACGGTCACAGACCTCGTCAAAGGTCTTATAGAAGGCAAACAGATGCTCCGCAGAAACGTGCTTTGCCACATGGGAGCGAGTATGCAGAAATTCAAGATGTACCTGCAGCGGCGTGTTGCCGAGCAGCCGGGCAAATTGGGTTTCCGTTTCTATTTTGGTCGGCATGAGGTTGAGGATCAGAATCTCCAGCGGGCGGATGTCCTGCGTGACAGCGCGGGTCTCCGTCATGACGAAGATGTTTTCGCTCTGCAAGGTCGCGGTCGCGGGTAGATCGTTGGGTATCTTGATGGGCATTTTGAAATGCTCCTTTGCGTGTTTTATAGATATAGGTTCATGTAATCCGCACCGAAATAGGCGTCTCCGATCTTAAAGAACTTTTCAAAGGTGCCAAAACAGGTGAATCCGAATTTACGGTACAGCGCTTTGGCACGTTCGTTGTCGGAGCGCACCTCCAGGGAAACGACTTCCGCGCCGGATTCCCTCGCGAAAGCGATCAGGCGGCGCATTAATTCGCTGCCGATGCCGTTTCCCCAATAAGCCTTTCGCACAGTGATGGCAAGACTGCAGCGGTGACGAAAGCGGAGATTCCTGCTGCCCTCAATGCAGCCGTTGCCCACGATGGTCTCGCCGTCAAAGGCGAGCAGCATGGTGCTGTGGCTGCTTTTGCTTAGATTTTCGAGGATGTGTTCCTCCTGCTCCACAGAAAGCGGAATTCCGTCTGCGCCGAAGGTCAAATTGTCGCTCTCGCTGCCCACGGCTTTCAGATAGGAGAGGAGCTGCGCCGCGTCGGAGGGTCTTGCCGCACGATAGGTGATTTCCATCAGACCGCCTCCAGCGCCTGATCGATGTCGGCGATCAGATCCTCCGCATTTTCAAGTCCGCACGACAGACGAATCAGATCCGGCGATACGCCTGCCGCAGCCAGCTCCGCGTCATTCATCTGACGGTGCGTCGTCCCGGCGGGGTGCAGGCAGCAGGTGCGTGCGTCTGCAACGTGCGTCTCGATGGCAGCCAGCTTCAGCTTGCCCATAAAGGCAGCAGCGGCAGCCCGTCCGCCCTTGACACCGAAAGAGATCACGCCGCAGGAACCGTCCGGCAGATATTTTTTCGCCCGTTCATAATACTTGTCCGTGGGCAGACCGCAATAGCTGACCCATGCGATTTTTTCGTGCTGTTGTAAATGCTCCGCGACGCGCTGCGCCGTCGCGCAGTGCTGCCGCATCCGCACGGCAAGGCTCTCCAGACCGAGGTTGGTCAGAAAAGCGTTCTGCGGGGACTGTACCGCGCCAAAATCACGCATCAGCTGTACGGTCGCTTTCGTAATGAACGCGCCTTCCGTGCCGAAACGCTCCACATAGGTCACGCCGTGGTAGCTCTCGTCCGGTGTGCACAGTCCGGGGAATTTTTCGGGATACCGCGCCCAGTCAAAACGTCCGCTGTCTACGATGCAGCCGCCTAACGCTGCGGCATGTCCGTCCATGTATTTTGTGGTGGAGTGGGTCACGATGTCCGCGCCCCATTCGATCGGTCGACAATGGATGGGCGTGGCGAAAGTGTTATCCACAATCAGCGGCACGCCGTGCGCGTGTGCCGCTTTGGCAAATTTCTCGATATCCAGAACGGTCAGCGCGGGATTGGCAATCGTCTCTCCGAATACCGCCTTCGTATTTGGACGGAAAGCGGCATTCAGCTCCTCCTCGGAGCAGTCGGGATCAACAAAGGTAAATTCCACGCCCATGCGTTTCATTGTGACGGAAAACAGATTGAAACTGCCCCCATAGATGGCAGCGGAGCTGACCACATGATCGCCGCAGCCGGCAATATTGAACACGGCAAAGAAATTCGCCGCCTGTCCGGAACCGGTCAGCATGGCGGCGGTGCCGCCCTCCAGCGCCGCGATCTTCGCGGCAACCGCATCACAGGTCGGATTTTGCAGACGGGAGTAAAAGTAACCGCTGTCCTCCAGATCAAACAACCTGCCCATTGCGTCCGCATCCTCATAGCGGAAGGTCGTGCTCTGAACAATGGGGAGTTGGCGCGGCTCGCCGTTGTTCGGGCTGTAGCCGGCCTGAATGCAAAGCGTTTCGGGATGCAGTTTCGGATTCATAATTCCACCTCAAATCGGTAAAAGTAATAAAAAAGAGCAGCCGTACAGCCGCTCCCTTCAAAACAGGCAAAGCACCTCAGAAAGGAGCGGAAAACGGCATGGAAACGGCGCAGCAGCAAATCAATGCCGTATGTGTCATGCCGATCACGTCCCTTCGTTATATTTCTATACAGAATTATAACGGAAGGGCTGCCGATTGTCAATATGAGAATCGCAGCACGCGGGAAACCGCAGCATCGGCATTTTACACAGACTCTTAGGCATGAACACCCGACTCCTTTATAAAATATTTACATCTTAATTTCAGAAACAGTATTGCAAAAGCTGGCAAATTGCGGTATGATAAAAATAATAGGGAAGTGTTGGTCTTTCCGATAAGGGACGGTTTGTATGCCAAAAAAAGTATTCAAAGTGATGTACGCAATCAACTACATTTTGCAGGCGGCGTTCTGCATGATCGTTCCTGCGGGGCTGATCATACTCGGCGGCTGGCTGCTGGTCAATCGCTGCGGAGCAGGCAGATGGGTCATGATTGTCGCCATCGTCGCGGGTGTTTTGCTCGGACTGTACAGTATGTTTTATTTTCTCTTGAAAACCGTGCATACCTTTGACCCAACCGATCAGAATGCAAAGGGAGGCGACCGCCATGACGGAAAAACCTGAGAATACCGATTCTCCGCAGGAAGAGCTGCAGCAGGAATTGAATGGTTTTCGCCTACGGGCGGCAAAGGCGACTTTCCGGGATCTGCTTCCCGTTCTGCTGACGGAGGTACTGCTGTCCGGTCTGATGCTGGGCGTGTACGCATTGCTGCATCGTCTGAGCCGCGGCGTTTTGCTCGGCGCGGCGCTGGGCACCGGTCTGGAATTGCTGAATTTCGCGGTCATGACGATCTCGCTGCTCAGAGCCGAGCAGACAGGCTCCACGGAAAAAGGGCAGCTTTCCGTCAGGGGCATCTACCTGCTTCGCATGGTGGTGCTCATTGTAGCTTTGATCTTTGCGCTGAAAAGCGGATGGTTTGATCCGCTGGCGACGCTCCTGCCGCTGTGCTTCATGCGCCTGGCGGTCTTTGCCGGGTCATGGAAGAAGAATTCGAAGAAAGGAGGCGAACCTTAATGGAAAACGTTGGAAAGGGTGCGGAAGCCCTGTTTCAGTTTTCTTTTTTCGGGCTGTTTGATGTTACGATCACAGAGACGGTTATCTCCTCCTTCACTGTAACGATGGCGCTGATCATTCTGAGCTTGCTGCTGGGTCGCAAGCTGAAAAAGCGTCCGGGTCGGAAACAGGCGCTGGTGGAGAAGGGCGTGCTCGCACTTTACAACATGGTCAGCGACACCATGGGCGCGCATAATATCGGCTTTGCGCCATATATCGGCGCACTGTTCCTTTCCTCGGTATTCGGCTCCCTGATCAGCATGACCGGTTTTTTCCGCAGTACCACGGCGGACATCAGCACGACCCTGACCTGGGCGCTGATAACCACGGTGCTGGTCTGGTACAACACCATCAAGCGCAATGGCGTTCTGGGCTGGCTCAAAGGCTTTACGGAGCCGATTGTCGTCATGACGCCGATGAATCTCGTCAGTGAAGTTGCACAGCCGCTTTCTCTTGCGTTTCGTCATTTCGGCAATATCGCCGGCGGCGGTGTGCTGACTACCCTGATCTATGCGGCGCTGGCAGGTCTCAGCGCCACCGTGCTGAGCTGGGTCCCCAATGAAATTATCCGGTCGATCCCGATTTTGCAGGTCGGTATTCCGGCGGTTCTGTCAATCTATTTTGATCTCTTTTCCGGTTGTATTCAGGCGCTGGTATTCTGCATGCTGACCATGGTCTATGTCGGCGCAGCCTGTCCGCCGCCGGAGGAGACCGCAACAAATTCGTAGGCAAAAAACTTTTTATAAATATTCATCATTTTTTCAGGAGGAAACTTTTATGGAACTCGCAAAAGGTTTGATCGCAATTGCTGCAGGGCTCTGCATGGGCATCGGTGCAATCGGTCCAGCTATCGGTGAAGGACATGCTGTCGGCAAAGCCCTTGAGGGTATGGCGCGGCAGCCCGAAGTCGCAGACAAGCTGCGTACCAACATGATCCTCGGCTGCGCCATCACAGAGACAACCGGTATCTACTCCTTAGTCATCGCGCTGCTGCTCCTGTTCGCGTTCTGATTCAGCAGGAGAATAACAGCCCGAATACAAAAAGGGGGAGAACAAGTTGTATTTATTTGGCGAATCCGGCGATTTCATTTCTCTGGAAATGTGGACATGCCTGTTTACGCTGTGCAACCTTCTGATCCTGTACTTCATCATGCGGAAGTTTCTGTTCAAACCGGTGAAGAATATGATCGATACCCGGCAGAAAGAAGTCGATGATATGTATGCCGACGCGGATCGGGACAAAGAGGCGGCGGCACAGCTCAAGGAGGAATATGAAAGCAAGCTGGCTGCCGCTACCGCGGAGAGCGAAGCCATGCTCAAGGACGCTACCCGCAGAGCCCAGCTCCGGGAGGAGGAGATCCTGCGCGGAGCACGCGAGCAGGCAGCCGCGACCTTGCAGCGGGCGGACGAGCAGATCGTGCTGGAAAAGAAGCGTGCAATGAACGAGATCAAAAACGACGTTTCCGAAATGGCGGTGGATATCGCTGCGGCAGTGCTGGCGCGGGATATCGACGGCGAGGAACACAGTGAGCTGATTGACACGTTCATCGAGAATCTGGGTGAGCAGCATGATTGACGCGGCTGTCTACGGCAAGGCATTGTTTCAGCTTGCCGCGGAGAACGGTGCGGATCCGCAGGTGCGCGAGGAACTGGAGCTGGTCCGCAGTGTGATGCAGGAAAACCCCTCCTATGTTACACTGATGGACACCCCGGCGGTTACCACGGAGGAAAAGCTGGCGCTTCTGAGGGACGCCTTTGGCGGCTGCAACACGATGCTTCTCAATTTTCTTAGCCTGCTGTGCGAAAAGCGTTCCTTTTATCAGCTTCCGGCATGCACCGATGCCTACGGCGTGTGCTACGACGAGGCACACAACATCCTGCGGGCAACGGCAATCACCGCTGTACCGATGCAGGAGCGGCAATGTGCCGCGCTGCGGGAAAAGCTGCGCAGCATCACAGGCAAAACGATCCTTCTGACTACCCGTACCGATCCCGCATTGATCGGCGGTATCACTCTGCGTTACGGCGGGGTCCAGTTGGATGACAGCATTCAGGGCAGGCTGGAACGGCTCCGCCGCAGCCTGAGCGAAACGATTGTGTAAGGTTGGTGAAACCGTGAATCTGAAAATAGACGATATCAGCAAGATCATCAAAGACCAAATCAAGAATTACGCTGTCAAGACCGAACAGGATGAGATCGGCTATGTCATCCAGGTCGGCGACGGCATCGCAAAGGTACACGGACTTGCAAAATGCAAGGCGAATGAGCTTTTGCGCTTTGAAAACGACTCCCTCGGCATGGCGCTGAATCTGGAGGAAAACTACGTCAGCGTGGTCATGCTGGGTACCGATGTGGGGATCAGCGAGGGTGGATTGGTCAAGCGGACCGGTCAGGTCGTCTCTGTCCCGGTCGGCGAAAAGCTGATCGGCAGAGTGGTCAACGCACTGGGGCATCCCATTGACGGAAAGGGTCCCATTGCCTGTACGGAAACGCGTCCCATCGAGCGCAAGGCTCCCGGCATCATCGAACGCAAGTCCGTCTCCGTGCCGCTTCAAACCGGCATCAAGGCAATCGACTCCATGATCCCCATTGGCAGAGGACAGCGTGAGCTGATCATCGGCGACCGCCAGACGGGTAAAACCGTGATCGCCACGGATACCATTATCAACCAGAAGGGCAAGGATGTCATCTGCATCTATGTCGCCATCGGGCAGAAGCGCTCTACCGTGGCGCAGATTGTCGACACGCTGGAAAAGAACGGTGCGATGGACTATACCATTGTCGTCTCCGCGACGGCCTCCGAGCTGGCGCCGCTGCAATATATCGCTCCCTACTCCGGCTGTACGATGGGCGAATATTTCATGGATCAGGGCAAGGACGTGCTCATCGTCTATGATGACCTGTCCAAGCACGCGGTAGCATACCGCGCATTGTCCCTGCTGATCCGTCGTCCGCCCGGACGCGAGGCGTATCCCGGCGACGTGTTCTATCTGCATTCCAGACTGCTTGAGCGTGCGGCACGGGTTGCACCGGAATACGGCGGCGGCTCTTTGACGGCACTGCCCATCATCGAGACGCAGGCGGGCGATGTCTCTGCCTATATCCCGACCAATGTCATTTCCATCACAGACGGTCAGATCTATCTGGAGTCTGAGTTGTTCCATGCGGGCGTCCGTCCCGCCATCAACCCCGGTATTTCCGTGTCCCGTGTGGGCGGCAGTGCGCAGATCAAGGCGATGAAAAAGGTCGCCGGCTCTCTGAAGCTGATGTATTCTCAGTACCGCGAGCTGCAATCCTTCGCCCAGTTTGGCTCCGATCTGGACGCGGATACCAAGATGCGTCTGGCGCAGGGCGCACGGATCGTGGAGATTCTGAAGCAGGACCGCAACAGTCCCATCGACGTAGAGCTGCAGGTGTGCATTATCTATGCGGTGGTACACAATCTGCTGGCAGACGTTGCCGTGGAGCGCATCCGCGATTTTGAGGCGGCGCTGTTTGATTATTTGACCGTACAGCGTCCCGCGATTCTGGAGAGCATTCGCGACAGCAAGGAGCTGACTAAGACGAATGAGGACGAGCTGCGTCAGGCGATTGAGACC
>CAMGMW010000023.1 GCA_946059285.1 uncultured Clostridia bacterium | reverse complement strand
TCTGCCCTGTCACATATGGGTTGTATTCCTGCGTCGAAGGGCTGAGGAACAAAAAGGGCATACTAAACCTCCTTCCGTTTTTTACATTCTATGCAAAAGAAAGAAAAGTGTTGTTGCGGCAGTAAAAAAACTGTGCTATGATATAAATTGATTTTGAAAGGCAAGAAAGAGGAATCATCAATGCAGTATATTGTGCTGGATATGGAGTGGAATCAGCCGTGGCCGGGCTCTTACGCTGCCAAGAAAGTGCTTCCCGTGCAGATCCACGGCGAGATTATCCAGATCGGTGCCGTGCGGCTGTTAGAAGACGGGACGGTAGCTGATGAATTTCAGGTTCTGGTCTGTCCGAAGTACTATAAAAAGCTCAATAACCGGGTATCCAAACTGACCGGACTGCGGGACACGAGGCTGCGGGAAGAGGGTCTTCCCTTCCCGGAGGCACTCAGACGCTTCCGCACATGGATCGGTGGGGAGTGTATCTTCCTGACATGGGGCTTCGACGATATCCGCGTGCTGGAGGACAACATTCTTCTGCACGATGACGAGCCGGACTGGATCACACAATGGTATAATGCGCAGATGATTTTTAACGCCCAGACGGGCTGCGGTACCTCCCAGAAATCCCTTTCGAGCGCCATGGAACTGATCGGTATCGAGGCAACCCGTCCCGCTCATGACGCATTGGGCGACGCATACCATACGGCGCTGATTTGCAGTCGTTTGGATCTTCGGCGGGGGATTGCGGAGTATGGCAAGGCAATGCAAAGCCATGCCGACGGTTTCCACGGCAATCCGCCGGAGGGCTGTATCAGCCGAACGGTATTCCATGGTTACGAGGACAAAAGCCTTGCGGTGCAGGCAATGACCGGTCGGGAAAATCACTGTCCGCAGTGCGGTCGACTGATGCACAACGGGCGCTGGATCTCACAGGAGGGACGCCGTTATATGGCGATGGCAACCTGCCCGGAGCATGGCAGATACCTGATCCGTCTGCGTCTGAACAAGGAAGACAACGGGACACTCCGCGTCAGCCGCCTGGTTTATGAAGGCGCATCGGATGCGGCACGGCGGTTTGACGAGCTGCTTGCCTCGAAGCGCGCATCCTCAACCCGCCGCCGCAGAAAGAGAAGCAAGGATTCCTGACCGCAGTGGCCACTACAGAAGGAGAGAGAATGATGCTTGCTGATCTGCCGGGACTGCTGCTGCCGTGGTTTGCCGTCCACC
This sequence comes from uncultured Clostridia bacterium, assembly GCA_946059285.1. Next base: position 9,768 of record CAMGMW010000023.1, on the reverse strand, counting down.
GCCGTAATCTGCCATGGCGGAAAGACCGCGAACCGTACCACGTGTGGCTATCGGAGATTATGCTGCAGCAGACCCGCGTCGAGGCGGTCAAGGGATATTATGAGCGATTTTTGCAGCGGCTGCCCACAGTTGAAGCACTGGCAGAGGCACCGGAAGATGTACTTTTAAAGCTCTGGGAGGGTCTTGGCTACTACAGCCGCGTGCGAAATCTGCAAAAGGCGGCACGAAAGCTGATGGAAACCTACGGCGGCGTTTTTCCGCAGACACAGGAGGAACTTTTGTCCCTGCCGGGGATCGGCGCGTATACCGCAGGGGCAATCGGTTCGATTTGTTTTGAACAGCCGACCCCGGCGGTGGACGGCAATGTGCTGCGCGTTGTCAGCCGTTTTACGGAACTGAGGGAATCCATCTCCGCGGAGCGGACCAGACGGCGAATTGCAGATGCGCTGGCAGAGATCTATCCAAAGGGGCACTGTGGAGATTTTACTCAGGCACTGATGGAGTTGGGCGCAACGGTCTGTCTTCCCAGCGGCGCGCCGCTATGTGAACAATGCCCGCTGGCGGAGCTTTGCGCGGCAAGACGCAGTGGGACACAACTGCACTATCCCGTCCGGGATGTGAAAAAAGCCCGCAGGACGGAGGAACGAACGGTGTTCATTCTTCGCTGCGGGGATCGCCTCGCGGTCTGCCGCCGCCCGAGTCGCGGACTGCTGGCGGGTCTGTGGCAGCTTCCGGATGTGCCGGACGCACTGACGGCACAGGAAGCGCTGGCGCAGGCAGAGCAGTGGGGCGTACACCCGTCCGGAATCGAAAGGCTGGTGCACCGCACCCATATTTTCACCCATGTGCAATGGGAACTGACCGGCGTTTATCTCTTCTGCGATACTCAGAGTGACCGCTTTCTCTGGGTCACGGAGGCAGAATTGCAGCAGGAAATCGGCTTACCTACGGCATACCGGCAGTTTTTACCGTAGCAAGGGAGTTTTTTTGCGGCGCTGTCTTGCAAGACGGCGAAAAACAGGCTATACTGGTAGTATCAAACAACAGGGAGGAATACCCATGGAAGAAAAGCGAGCACAATACGCCGAGGACGAGATCCTGACGCTGGAATTTGACGATGGAAGCAGCTTTGAATGCGGGATTATGGGCGTGTTCGAGCTGGACGACAAGCAATATATCGCATTGGAGGCCCTTGATGACTCAGATGATGTATATCTTTACGGCTACGTTCCCACAGACGACGACTTTGAGCTGCTGGATATTCCAGAGGAAGAGTTTGACCGTGTCGCGGCGGAATTTGACCGCCTGATGGACGAGCCGATCTGAAGCGTATGATGAAATAACTGCTGTCTCCGCCGGAGTGGTTTTCCGGCGGAGACAGCAGTTATTTTCAGCGCGGCGGTGCGCCCCTGAGCACCCTCTGGAGGAACTAGGACATGGAAAAATGATACCGTCAAAGAAAAGCGAGTGCATTGCCCGACCTCGGTTCCGTCCGGCAGGCAAATACGGAAATGATACGCCGGCAGCCACTCTTTCTCGGGAACCGCGTCCGTTGTTTTATCCAATACCAGCGAAAGCTCTTCACTTTTCAATTCCAAATCGTAAAACATCTGCTTTACCCCGGTAGGCGGTTATTTTTTGTACAGCAGCGGGAAAGTGCGCTTGTCGTAATGGTACATCGTGGCGTACAGTCCGGCGGCAAGCAGTCCGCAGAGGATGAAAGCGCCCCAGAGCAGTGTGTAATTGCTGCCGGTGACGGTCAGAATGAAGCTGATAAGATATTGTGTCAGTGAGGAAAACACGGTGTGGATCACGCTGGAAATGCCGCCGATCCGCCCTCTGTGGGAAGCGGGGATTCTGCGGGAGGCATACGGGTTGGTACCCAAGACGGTGACGACCTCACCCAGCGTAAAAACGAACATGCCGACAAACAGCACAAAAACCGCACTCTCCACGGAGAACAGCGCAATTCCCGCCACAAACAACAGCAGACCCAGGATGGCCTTTGGGATTTCGGTGAACTTCTTTAGAAGGATTGTAAACAGCGGCGTGCATAAAATGACAACGAGACCATTGAGTGAGTTCAGATAACCGTAGATTTCAGCACCGTATTCGCCCATGGCTTCCTTCAGCTGCAACGGCAGCAGCACGCCGACAACATTACTGGGCAGGGAGGCGAAGCAGCCGATCAGCAGCATGAACATGACAACCTTTCGCTGTGCAAGGACCTGAAAGACCGAAAGCTTGTCGCTGACGGGCAATTCATACTCCGTATAGCTGTTTTCAAGCTCCGTTTGGTCTTCGCAGACAGCGTTTTTCATGTTGACAAAGAAGAGGATCAGCATAGTGGAGACAAGGATGGCAATACCGTTCAGGAGAAATGCGACCCACACATACCGCTGAAACAGGATCCCGGAAACGCTGGCACCTACGATATACCCCAGATTGAAGCCTAAATAGGAGAGAGAATACGCCTTTTCCCGCTGCGCCGATGTGGAAAAGTCGGCATTCAACGCATCGTAGGCCGGACCTTCAATGGTCTGAAACAGACCGGCAAGGAAAATCAGACCTGCAGTCAGATAGCTGATGGGTAGGATGGCGGCAAGGATGTACAGGCTGACCGTCAGGCAATCAAAAAGTATGATAATGGATTTGCGGCTGAATCGGTCCGCGAGCTTCCCGCCCAGAAGCGCGGCCGGAAGAGACAGAAATGTCGCCGTTGCGATCAGCAAGGTGGACTGCCCATCGGATAGTCCTAACTTGGTGGTCAGGAAAAATGTGAGCATGGGCCAGACAAAGGAGCCCATTGCTGTAACCAGCCTGCCGATAAACAAAATATAGATTTCTTTTTTCAGACCGCCGTATTGCAAAAACAAGCGCTTCATAACAGTACCTTTATATCGTCTCAGAATGCAGATAATCATACCATAGTCCGGGGGTAATGTCAATGCCGGCAAAGGCGCTTTGCTTCCCCGGCGGGGATAAAACTAGGGAACCTCTGAATAATTCGGCAAGAGCTGGTGACGAGGGATTTTGGCTCAGCCGAAAGTACCGAAATTGCGGGAATACTTTGTGTATTTCCCAATTTCGGTACTGCACGGATGGAGCAAAAGACCCGCCATCCAGCCGCAGACGAATTGTTCAGAGGTTCCCTAATTCTCAGGCTTGCCTTTTGCGGCACAATGCGGTATGATGAAGATAGAAACCTGCGGCAGGCGCCGTAAAAAAACAGAGAGGGTTATGATGATGAAAAAGAAAATTCTGGCATTCCTTCTACTCCTTGCGATGCTTTGCGGAATGCTCCCGACAACCGCTCTTGCAGCGGAGGAACAGATTTTTTCGGATGTAAATAACAGCAGTTGGTACGCCGGCTATGTGTATGCCCTTGCCAGAGAAGGGCTGGTGAACGGCATCACCGCGACAACATTTGCTCCGCAGCGTTCCCTGACCCGCGCAGAGCTGGTCAAGCTGATGGTGAGTGCGGTCGTCACGGAGGAGGAAATGGGCACCGTGCAGCCGGAGGTGCTGTTCAGCGATGTCGGGGAAAAACAATGGTACGCGCCGTATGTTTACTGGTGTACGGAACGCGGACTGCTCAAAGGCTATCCGGACGGCACGTTCAAGCCCAATGCGCCGATCACCCGTCAGGAGGTCGCGACTCTCGTGGCGCGCTTTGCCGAACAGTTTGAGAAAATCCGGATTACTCCCACCTTAGAAAAAAAGCTCTTCACCGATGATACTGCCATCGGAGGTTGGGCGAAACCGAGCGTCTATCTGTGCCAGACAGGCGGTGTGATCGGCGGTTATCCGGACGGCAGCTTCAAACCGCAGAATAAGATGACACGCGCCGAGGCAGTCACACTGTTCTGCAAGCTGCTGAAGATCAATCCGATTCCGAAGGACGAGCTTCCGAAGCCTGCGTTCGTTGCACCGACCTATTTCGAAAAAACGGTAGCCGGTGTCAGTGTAAAGGGAATCGAATTTGATCCTACCAAGGGCTATACCTCCGGTGTTGTCCTTGCAGACAATCAACTCTACAATACCGAAAGCGCGGCGAGCATCGTTGCGCGTACCGGCGCCTATATCGCGGTCGACGGCGCGTTCTTCAATTCCTATACCGACCTGACGACCTTCTCCATGCTGATCAACCAGGGCGAGGTCCTTCGCATCGACAATGCGCACACGCCCTACAAGCCTGTATTCGTCGTGGATAAAAACGGAAAGGCATCCATCGAGTTTTTCTCGATCCGCCAGAACGTATCTCTGGTCAAGGGCGATAAGACAATCGCCACGTTTGAAAATGTTGGTTGCAACTTCAACGTCAGTGCAACGGACGGCACCCGCATGATCTACACGCGGCTGTTTGGCACGACAGTCCCGGGCACTGTGGCGCGGGCGGCGATTGTGGATGAAAACGGCATTGTGACAAAGGTCTATAAGCAGGCAACTGCGAATGTACCGATCCCAGAAAAGGGCTATGTCATTTTTGAACGTGTTATTCGCGGTGAATGGCCGAACTTTTTTGACAACTGTGAGGTCGGCGACAAGCTCGAACGCACGATCACCTATAGCGGTGCTTCCACGCAGGACATCGTCACAGCGCTGAGCTGCGGTCCGACTGTGGTCAAGAACGGCGCAGCCTACGGTAACACGACGACCTATAATCAGGAGGGCTTTACAGAGGCGAAAATCGTCTCCGGCTCCAGCGCACGAATGGCAATCGGCGTCAAGGCGGACGGCACGGTGGTAATCGCTTCCACAAGCTGCACGCTCCAGAAGCTCTCACAGGTTATGCTCGGACTGGGCTGCCAAACGGCGATGAATCTGGACGGCGGCGCATCGTGCGCACTGTATGTGGACGGAAAATGTATCATTCCGGCGGGCAGAGAAATGAACAATATGCTGCTGTTTTTTGCGGAGTGATTCTTGGTTGCGCGGATTCTCTTTGAAAGTCTCAGCACGGGCACGTCTTGCGACGTGCCCGTGCGCAGTTTTTTGGGAAAGCGGACCATGGTTCTGGAACTTTTTATCGGCGCTTTCGTCTGAATGGATGAATGAAGCAAAGGAGGGAAAACGGCACATGAAGAAACTCTTATGCGTGCTTTTGTTGATGGTCATAACGGCACAGCTCTGTGCGTGTGTGTCCCGTGTTTCCGCGATGGGTGGAGAGAATCTGATGCAGGACATCACGGCGCAGGTCGTGGAGGGACGTGAGAGCGACGCGGCGTTTTCCGACGCAATGGCCTCATTCGCCGTGAAGCTTCTGAACAATACCCATGTTGACGGCGAAAACACGATGCTATCACCCTATTCCGCGCTGCCTGCCCTTGCCATGACCGCCAACGGCGCGGACGGCGAGACGCTCAAGCAGATGGAGCAGGTGTTCGGTCTGCCGATGGAGGAGCTAAACGCCTATCTGTACACCGGTTTGCAAAACGAAGGAAAGGAGCTGACCGCCGCTAACTCCATTTGGATGCGGGATGCGGAGGATTTCTCTGTTTATGAGACGTTTCTGCAGACCAACGCCAACTACTACGGCGCGGATGTCTACACGGCACCGTTTGATGACGGGACGGTCACAGAAATCAATACCTGGGTCGCGGAACACACGAGGGATCGAATCAAAAGCATTCTCCAAACGATCCCGGAGGATGCATCGATGTACCTCATCAATGCCCTCACCTTTCTTGCTGACTGGGAGGAACCCTACACGGATGATCAGCTCCGCGAGGGAGAATTCCACGGTGCAAACGGGACCGTCACCGCGGAGCTGCTGCACTCCTCCGAGCATTATTATTTGGAGGATGCAAGAGCAATCGGCTTCCGTAAGAACTATGACGGCGGGCGCTACAGCTTTATCGCCCTGCTGCCGAACGAGGATATTTCTGTGGAGGAATATCTCGCGTCATTGGACGGGAAAGCGCTCCTGCGGTATACCGAAAATGAGCAATACTGTGCAGTTACTGCGACCATGCCGAAATTCACGCTGAATTACCGTGCGGATCTGACCGATGCGCTTCAGACCATGGGTATGGAGCTTGCTTTTACAAATGACGCGGATTTTTCCCGCATGAGCGAAACACCGATGCATATTTCCTGCGTGGCGCAGAAAACCTGGATCTGTGTCGATGAAAAGGGGACGGAAGCCGCCGCAGCGACAGTCGTTGAGGCGGTGCCGACATCGGCAGAGAAACCGGAGCCTCCAAAGGTTGTCTGCATTGACCGCCCGTTCGTCTGCGGGATCTATGACAACGAAGAGCGCACGTTCCTGTTCCTCGGCATAGTCAACGAGGCGGAACAGGCGGAAACATAGTCCGGAGGGGATAATGATGATGAAAATATTAAAGCTTAGCGGCTGTCTGCTGGTTCTCGTGGCACTTGCACTGCAGCTGTGTGACTGCGCTGCTGTTCCGCCTGCACTGGCAGCGGACAGCGAGGACCTAATGAAGGGAATCACGTCGCAGCCGGTCGAAGCACGCGAATGCAGCAGCAGCTTTTCCGTGGCAACAACCGAATTTGCCGTGCAGCTTTTGCAAAACTCCCATGCGGACGGCAAAAACACGATGCTTTCTCCCTACTCCGTTCTGACCGCCCTTGCCATGACCGCCAATGGCGCGGACGGCGAGACGCTTGAGCAGATGGAACAGGTGTTCGGTCTGCCGATAGAGGAGCTCAACGCCTGCTTATACACTTGCCGGAAAAACGAGGGAGCGGAATTGGTGTCAGCAAATTCCATCTGGATCCGAAATATGGAAAACTTCTCGCCGAAAGAAGGTTTTTTGCAAACCAATGCCGACTACTACGGCGCGGACGCCTTTACAGCATCCTTCGACAAGCAGACCGGGGAGGACATCAATACGTGGGTTAGGTCGCATACGAAAGAGCGCATTGAGAAAATCATTGAAGAGATTGATCCGCTGACCATGATGTACCTCGTTAACGTCCTTACCTTTGACGCCGAGTGGGAGAGTCCATATAAAGAATCTCAGATCGAAAAGGGTGAATTCCACGGCGCAGGCGGGACGACAACGGTAGAAATGATGCACTCTACGGAAAGCATCTATTTGGAGGACACGCAGGCGACCGGCTTCCGCAAGGACTACAGGAACGGACGCTATAGCTTTATTGCCCTGCTGCCGAACGAGGGCATTTCCGTGGAGGAGTATCTTTCCTCTCTGGATGGCGCCGCACTCCTGCAATGTGTCTCGGAGGGAAAAAACTGCGAGGTTATCGCGACCCTGCCGAAGTTCACCGCAGATTACAACGCACGTCTGAGAAATGCGCTTGCGGCAATGGGCATGCCGGATGCGCTTTCGAAGAACGCCGATTTTTCCCGTATCAGCGCGCTGCCGCTGCAAATCAGCGATGTTCTTCATAAAACATGGCTTTGCGTGGATGAAAGCGGCACAGAGGCAGCGGCGGCGACTGCGGTAGAAATGAAATTTACCTGCGCACTGGCAGAGGAACCAAAGACGGTTTACCTCGACCGTCCCTTTGTCTGCGGGATCTATGACAACGAGCAGAATATGTTTCTGTTTCTCGGCGTGATGAACAACATCGACGCCGCAGAATGATCTGATACTATTTTCTGATAAACATCTTTCATTTTTATTTTTATCAGAAAGGTGCCGCAGTTTGCGTCGCCCTTTTGCGGCAGACCGCCGAAAAGCCGTCTCATAAGTTCTTGACGCGCCTGCGGCGCTATAAAAAGCTGCTTTTTATCAAGAACCAGAGTATAATACTGACCTGCAATGAAAAGCAGCCGTTCGAAAACATCCGCGTTTCATTGGATATCATTGTGAAAAAGTCAGGAGGAATGCCCTCTTGACTTTTTTTAAACCGGTAGTATAATTATTTATACAAGTTATACTTGTATAACAAGGAGGATGAAATATGAGTGTTCCAACCTTTCCTTCCGGGAAGTTCATGGCAACGGTAAAGGTCGGCGCCAAAGGACAGATCGTGATTCCCGCAGAGGTGCGGGAACAATTCGGGATCGAACCGGGCAGCTCGCTGCTTCTGCTTGCGGATGAAACGCAGGGAATCGCCATTCCGCATCCAAAGCAGGCTGCGGAAATCCTGAGACAGATTTCCTCAGTAATCCAGGGAGGCTCAAAATGAACGCAATCAAAACACGGGGGCTGACCAAACGGTACGGTGAGAAAACCGCTGTAGACGGACTGGATCTCACTGTGGAACAGGGCGAGCTGTTTGCGCTTCTGGGCGTCAACGGCGCGGGCAAAACCACAACCATCAAAATGCTCTCCACGTTATTAGAGCCGACCTCCGGAGAGGCGGAGCTGCTGGGATGGAGTCTGTCGGCGCAGTCACAGGAGATTAAGCAGCGGACGAATGTATCACCGCAGGAGACCGCGGTCGCACAGAACCTGACCGTGCGGGAAAATCTGGAGCTGCTGGCAGGTGTTTACGGCGCATCCCGCAGGGAGGCAAAGAAAAAGGCGACGGAGATGATCGGGGAATTTCACCTGCAGGAGGTGGAAAAGAGCCGCGCAAAGACGCTCTCGGGCGGCTGGCAGCGGCGTCTTTCCATTGCGATGGCGCTGATTTCAAAGCCGGAGATTCTGTTTTTGGATGAGCCGACGCTTGGGTTGGATGTTTTGGCACGGCGTGAGCTTTGGAGCATCATACGCGGTCTGAAAGGAAAAATCACCATCATTCTGACCACCCATTATATGGAAGAGGCAGCGTCGCTTTCCGACCGGATCGGTATCATGGCAAACGGTAAGCTCCGCATTTGCGGTACGGTGCCGGAGCTGTTGGCAGCGGCAGGAAAAACCGATTTTGAAGAGGCTTTTATTTGTCTGGCAGGAGGTGAAATGCAGTGAAAAGAACCATGCTGTTTACTTCGAGAAATGCAAAAGAGATCCTGCGTGACCCCCTGAGCGTCCTGTTTGGTCTTGGCTTTCCGCTGGTGATCCTGCTTTTACTGCATTTTATCAACCGAAGTATTCCGCAGGAGGCAGGAATGACACTGTTTGCACTGGAGAAGCTGACGCCGGGCATCGCTGTGTTCGGTCTGAGCTTTATTGCCCTGTTTTCCGCGATGCTCATTTCCAAGGACCGCTCTACATCCTTTCTTCTGCGGCTGTATGTCTCACCCATTCGGGGCAGCGAATTTATCTTCGGCTATGCGCTTCCGCTGCTTCCCATCGCGATCGGGCAGATGCTGGTCTGTTTCGGCGCGGCAATGCTGCTGGGGCTGAAGTTCTCCTGGAATATTTTCCTCTGCATTGCTGTATCTCTTCCCATCGCGTTGGTGAATATTGCGCTGGGGATGCTCTGCGGCAGTCTGTTCAGCGATAAGGCCGTAGGCGGTATCTGCGGTGCTTTGCTGACCAACGTCTCCGCATGGCTGTCCGGTACATGGTTTTCTCTGGATCTGGTGGGCGGTGCATTTAAAAAGGCGGCGTATTTTCTGCCGTTTGCCAACGCGGTCGATGCGGGGCGTGCAGCGCTGAGCGGCAGCTACAGCGAGATCATGGAGAAGCTGTGGATCGTGCTTGTTTGGGCCGCCGTGCTGATGGCAGCGGCAATCCTTGCGTTTTCCTGCCGCAGAAAAAAGCAGCAGGGAGTGTAATACTATTTTCTGATCAAACTCTTTCACTTTTATCAGAAAGGCGCCGTAGTTTGCCTTGCCTTTTGCCGCAAAAGGCGTCTCATAAGTTCTTAACGCGCCTGCGGCGCTATAAAAAGCGGCTTTTTATCAAGAACAACCAGTATAACATAACAGCAGTCGGAGATCGCAAT
>CAMGMW010000022.1 GCA_946059285.1 uncultured Clostridia bacterium | reverse complement strand
CGGCGGTTTTATTATTCGGAATTATTCAATATCTTCAATCAGTCCGTAGCCGCCGTCATTGCGCTTATACACCACGGCGAACGCCTGATCATTCTCTTCATCGCGGAAGGCAAAGAAGCTGTGCTCCAGCAGGTTCATCTGCAGAATCGCTTCTTCTCTGGTCATCGGCTTCATTGGGAATTTCTTTGTGCGGACGATCTCAAAGGCGCCCTCTTCTTCCGTCTCCGGCGCAAAGGAAGTAACCTCCGGCGTGCGGACAAAAGCATCCTGACGCAGACGACGTGCCAAACGGGTCTTGTTTTTGCGGATCTGGCGCTCGATGGTGGAAACAGCGGCATCGATCGAAGCAAACATATCCGAGGTCGCTTCACTCGCACGGAAGTAGGTATTGGCTGCATGCACCGTAATCTCAACCTTATTACGGTCCTTTTCTACAGAAAAGGTGACAAGCGCCTCCGCATCCTCCCGGAAAAAGCGCTCCAGCTTCATGACCTTTTTCTCGGCGTAAGCATGGACGTTTTCGGGTAAGCTGACTTTCTTCTCTGTAAACTGGAATTTCATTGTAAGCCGCTCCTTTCATTGTTCGGGTGATAGAAAAATACCGTGGTATCTTTCCTGTTTTTATGATACCACAGTTATTTCTTTTTTTCAAGTCCCATCCTCATCGTTCTCGACCAGAAGCATATCCATGATGCAGCGGTAAATCGCCTCCGCGTTTTTGGAAAACGCATTTGCCAGCCGATACGCATGCTTCTGTGTCGGTGCCATCAGCTCCATCTTCAGCAAGTCGCTGACCTCGTCATTGAGACTCAGTGACACGGAAAAATCGCCTTTCTCTCTCTGAGTGACCGTTGTCTTGACAAAGCTGCTGCGCCGCACAGCCCGATTATACGCCTCCACCGCCGCGCTTGCCCGCTGCAGTACCGGGTAGGCGATGGTATCCTGCGTCACAGCGCATGCCTCACGCCCTTTCTCCGTGATGGCAAAGCGGCTTTCCTCCACCCGCTCCAGATGTCCGGAGTCCACCATCTGCGGTACTGCCTCTGCCACGTCAAAATAGCTCAGGCAGTCATCCTGGTAAGCCAACTCGTAGATTTTCTGCAGATCCACCGGATACATAACCTGCGCCATAATATACAGAATCAGAACCTTGACATCCAACATATCGTGGATAAAGCCACGCCGCTCCATTCGCCGCAACCTCTTTCTTCCTTTTTCTCATATTATAACGCAAGGAAGCGTCCTTGACAACTTTTTTTCACACCTCCAAGAAAATATGCATAGTCTGTTGCAGAAAGGATGTGTGCCGTATGTCAAATACATACTATGTGCTTGGCGGTGACGCGAGGCAAACATGGGCAGCGCGCCGGCTGGAAGCGGCGGGCTGCCACGTGTTATCCTGCGGCGTTCCCGATTGGCCGGAGCAGCTCCTGCCAAAACATTTTACGGCGGAAGATCGGGTTGTTCTTCCTTTCCCGTCGTTTCAGGGCGCTTTGCTGCGGGGGAAGTCCGCCCTGCCGATCGATGAACTGCCGGCGCGGCTTGCCATCGGTACGCGTGTCTTCGGCGGGTTGCTCGGCGATAAGCGGGCAATCTTTGAAGCCCATGGTGCCGCTGTTTGTGACCTGTATGGCTCCGAACCGATGACGACCGCCAACGCGATCCCTACCGCTGAGGGCGCCATCGCCCTTGCCATGGAGCTCTCCCCCATGACGCTGCACGGCTTAAGGTGTCTGGTCATTGGCTTCGGTCGGGTTGGGCGGGTGCTGGCACAGAAGCTGCACGCTCTTTCTGCGATTGTGACGGTCAGCGCGCGAAAAGCGGCAGACCGTGCGATGTCCGAGGCGTTGGGTATGCGCGGCGAGGAAACCGGTGTCTACCGGTATGGTTTGACACAATATAATTTTGTATTTAACACCGTACCCGCTCCGGTGCTTTCCGAAGCGCAGCTTTCCGCGCTCTCTCCTGACTGCATTCTCATCGAGCTTGCGTCAAAGCCCGGCGGGATGTCGGAGGAAGCCTGCCGGCGTCTCGGGCTGACGTATCATTTTGCGCCCGGATTACCCGGGCGATGCGCTCCCGCTGCCGCAGGTACGCTTTACGCGGACTGTATTCTGCAGCTTGAGGAGCAGAACTGAAAGCGAGGGATCCCCATGCAACACGCCGCCATCGGTTTCGCTCTGTGCGGCTCCTTCTGCACATTTGACAAGACCATTGCCATTCTCCGCACACTCGCGGAAGAATACCGGATTATTCCGATCCTTTCGGACGCTGCACATGACACGGACAGCCGCTTTGGAAGTGCGCTGCACTTTCGGGAGGCCATTGAAGAAATCTGCGGTACACGGGCACTGCATACGCTAGAGGCGGTGGAGCCGTTTGGTCCGAAGCATTTGCTGGACCTGTTGGTCATCGCCCCATGCACCGGCAATACGCTTGGAAAGCTCGCGGGCGGTATTGCCGACACGCCGGTTACCTTCGCCTGCAAGGCGCATTTGCGTAACGCACGTCCGGTGGTGCTTTCCGTATCCACCAACGATGGACTTTCCGCCAGCGCGGAAAATATCGGACGGCTGCTCAACCGCAAGCATTACTACTTCGTTCCGTTCGGGCAGGACAATCCGGAGGGAAAACCCTACAGCCTCGTTGCAGACGTAGAGCTGCTTCCCGCAACGATAGAGGCTGCTCTGAGCGGCAAACAGCTTCAACCGATTCTTCTGTAATCCTCCATAAATAACTCGCCGGATGGTTTCCCATCCGGCATTTTCTGAGCTAACTGCAAGAGGAGCGTCGGCGAAACTTTCCGCACAAATCATACGGTTCACAACCGCTTCAACAAGAATCTACGTCCGCTCAGACGGTCCAGCCCGCCATATATGCTTCCTGCTCCGGAGTCAGGTGATCAATCTCCATGCCGGCGCCGCGCAGCTTCAGAAGAGAAACCGCATCGTCGATCTCCTTCGGGATTTCGTAGACCTGTTTGTTCAGACCCTTTCCGTTTTTAAGCATATATTCCAGTGCCAGCGCCTGCACGGAGAAGCTGGTATCCATAATCTCAGCGGGATGTCCGTTGCCGGAGGCAAGATTCACCAGCCTGCCTTCCGCCAGCAAATTCAAAACGCGTCCGTCCGGCAGCTCGTAGCCGACAATATCATTGCGGCGCTTGAACACACGCACCGCCATTGCCTCCAGCTCCGCACCGTTGACCTCGACGTTGAAATGTCCCGCGTTGGCGAGGAACGCATTGTTTTTCATCACCTCAAAATGGCGGCGGGTAATGACATCGCGGCAGCCTGTGGTGGTGATGAAGATATCGCCCTGCGGCGCCGCCTGGTCCATCGGCATCACACGGCAGCCGTCCATCGATGCCTCCAACGCCTTGATCGGGTCAATTTCCGTCACGATCACATTCGCGCCCATCCCCTTTGCGCGCATTGCCGTGCCGCGTCCGCAATAGCCGTAACCCGCGACAACAACGGTTTTGCCCGCGACCAGCAGATTGGTCGTGTGCATAATGGAATCCCATACCGACTGACCGGTACCGTACTTGTTATCATAGTAGTGCTTGCATTTTGCGTCATTGACGTTCATCATCGGGAATGGCAGGACGCCTGCCTTTGCACGAGCGTGCAAGCGGTGGATCCCAGTGGTCGTTTCCTCCGCGCCACCGATAATATGATCGCCCAAATGCGAATATTCTCCGCTTAAGAGGTCTAAAAGGTCGCCACCATCGTCAATAATCAAATCTGGATGGCAGGAAAGTGCCTCGACCAATAGCTGCTGATACGCTTCGCTGGTCACGCCGTGGATGGCATACGTCTCTACGCCCATCGATGCAAGACCTGCGGCAACATCATCCTGCGTGGAAAGCGGATTGCAGCCGGTCGCGTGTACCTCCGCGCCGCCTGCCGCCAGACACAGCGCCAAAAACGCTGTTTTCGCCTCCATATGGATGGATATCGTAATCTTTTTCCCCGCAAAGGGTTTTTCCCGCTCAAAGCGCTCGCGGATCGCCACCAGGGCAGGCATGAAATCCCGCACCCACTCAATTTTCATTCTGCCATACTCGGCAAGAGACATATCTTTTACATGGCTCATTGGCGCTCCCTCCTTCATATAGTCTATCATACCACAAGTTGTAAGATTTTTCAATGATATTACAAAATTCACACTTTATCCGTAGACAAGCCGCTCTTTTTTCGCTAAAATAGAGCAAAGGTGCAAAAGGAGGAATTCTATGAAAAAACTTCGCAGGAATTATAACCGTTTTGTCAATCGCAATCGGGACAAGGGCATCCCGCGTCTGATGCTTTGGATTTGCGTGGCAAATGCGGTGGTTTTCCTTGTTGATTATGTGTCGCAGACCAATCTTCTGTATTCTTGGCTCGGCTTTGATGCTGCGTTGATTCTGAAGGGACAGATCTGGCGGCTGTTTTCCTACATCTTTACTTTTGCGATGGAGAGTTCCTTTCTGTCCAGTAAACTTCTCGGCGCCATCATCTCAATCATGTTCTATTACTGGATCGGCAATCTGCTTGAATCCATTTGGGGCAGGCTTCGCTTCAATCTCTTCTATTTCTCCGGTATCCTTTTGATGGATCTTGCCGGTCTTGCCATGTATCTGACCTTCGGTCTTGGCGGACAGGTCTCCTCTTACTATATCAATCTGTCCATGTTCCTTGCCGTTGCGACACTGATTCCGGAGCAGCGCGTCTATCTCTATATGATTCTTCCGGTCAAAATGAAATGGCTGGCCTGGCTTGACTTGGGGCTTACCGCGCTCGGGATTGCCCGCGGACTTTACGAAGCGGTTATCTTTTGGCGTATTTACGGTCCTGTGATCGGCGTCGCTTTCACGCTCTATTCTCTCTTCCCGCTAATCGCGCTGCTGAACTATTTCCTGTTTTTTGGGCGCGATATCAAAAATCTCTTCCCGCGCCGGAAAAGAGCAAATCGGCGCACAGATTATCGCTGGGAAAACAACGCGGAGCCGGACTTCCGGCGGGCGGCATCCCAGCAAAGTAAAGCCGCTGAGGAAAAGCCCTACCGCCACAAATGCACCGTCTGCGGCAGAACAGACGTCGACTGTCCCGGTCTGGAGTTCCGCTACTGTTCCAAATGCAAGGGCTACTTCTGCTATTGCATCGATCATATCAATAATCACACGCATGTTGAATAGCGAAGCAGGGCTGTGAAACGCAGCCCTGCTTTCTTCTTTGGTCGTTAAATTGTGATCAATTCATATTCATCCGTACCGAGACCGATTTTCTTGCCGTGTTCAATCTGATCATGCCAATCCGTATCCGGATGCGCCGCACAGAACAGCTCCGCATGGTCACCCTGGAAGGCTGCGTTTTTATTGCGCGGCATCCGATTACAGGCGTCCGCACATGCCTGATCCAGCGCCACCGGGTCAAAGGAAGCAAACATGCCCACATCCGGGATCAACGGCACGTCGTTCTCACCGTGGCAATCGCAGTTCGGAGAAACGTCCATGACCAGCGTGATATGGAAGGAGGGGCGTCCCTCTACTACCGCTTTGGCATACTCCGCGATTTTGCGATTCAGGATATGTCCGCTTTCGTCGTTTGGTGACCGGACGGCGTCCATCGGGCAAACCGCAATGCATCGACCGCAGCCAACGCATCGGTCATGGTCGATGTGCATTTTTTTGCCCACCGGGACCGGTGCGTTATGGGCGCAGATTCGCTGGCAGCAGCCGCAGCCGATACACTTCTCTTCCCGTACAAAGGGCTTGCCCGCCGAATGCATCTCCATTTTGCCCGCACGGGAGCCGCTGCCCATGCCCAGGTTCTTTAGCGCGCCGCCGAAGCCGGTGCCCTCATGCCCCTTGAAGTGTGTCAGGGAGATGATAACGTCCGCGTCCATGACGGCACGTCCGATTTTCGCGTTTTTCACATACTCTCCGTTGACCGGCACCTCCACATCATCCGTCCCTTTCAGACCGTCGCCAATAAGGATATGGCAGCCGGTGGTATACGGCGTAAAGCCGTTGACATAGGCAGACTCGATATGATCCAGTGCGTTTTTTCTGCCGCCCACATACAGGGTATTGCAGTCCGTCAAAAACGGCTTGCCGCCAAGCTGTTTCACCAGATCCGCCACCGTTTTTGCATAATTTGGGCGAAGATATGCCAGATTGCCCGGTTCGCCGAAATGAATCTTAATTGCAACATAGCGGTTTTGCATTGGCAGTTGATCGATCCCCGCCGTCAGCATCAGACGGGCCAGCTTTTGCTGTTGGTTTTCCTGTAGTGTCGTATGAAAATCAGTAAAGTATACTTTTGATGCTGCCATAACCTTTCCTCCGTGTAATTCAAAGAACGCTTGGTTTTATTATACAGAAACTTGTGCAAAATGGCAATATCCCATTCTCTGTTTATGCTTAAAATCAGGCTGGCGAATAGCGGGAGCTGCAGCGGAAGTCTGATATGTTGCTGCAACTCGCGCCTGCTGCGTTTTCCTGCCACTATTCTGTCATCTCTCCTGTATTTGTCCCGCAGCGCCGTAGGTATAGCGCTTCGCTCTGCGCAGCCCGCTTCTTCATTATATCACAAAATGCATCCGATTCCAACGTTTTTTGCAAGAGCGCTTGCATTGCCCTTTTGCAGCAGACTCCCGCAGGCGCGTCAAGAACTAGTATATAAAGGAAACAGCGTGACCGAAGTCACGCCGCTTCCTGAAAACGCATGGTTTTGAGAGGTTTTTGAATTTTACTGTCTCAGGGACACCGCCCAAGCCCCTGCGAATCATTCTCGTATATCCTTACCTGATTTTATTACTCTGCGTGGTCAACGCTGTACATATGCTTAATCAGCTCAAGGACCTTGTTGGAGTAACCGATCTCGTTGTCATACCAGGAAACGACCTTCACAAAGGTATCGGTCAGCGCGATGCCTGCCTTTGCGTCGAAAATGGAAGTACGGGTATCGCCGAGGAAGTCGGAGGAAACCACTGCCTCATCGGTGTAGCCCAGAACGCCCTTCAGTTCGCCCTCAGAGGCTTCCTTCATCGCAGCGCAAATCTCGTCATACTTTGCGGGCTTCGCCAGATTGACCGTCAGGTCAACGACGGAGACGTCCAGAGTCGGAACACGCATGGACATGCCGGTCAGCTTGCCGTTCAGGGACGGAATGACCTTGCCGACAGCCTTTGCAGCGCCGGTGGAGGAGGGGATGATGTTGCCCGCAGCGGCACGGCCGCCTCTCCAGTCCTTCATGGAAACGCCGTCCACGGTCTTCTGGGTTGCGGTGGTGGAGTGAACGGTGGTCATGAGACCGTCGGTGATGCCGAACTTATCGTTCAGAACCTTAGCGATGGGGGCAAGGCAGTTAGTGGTGCAGGAAGCGTTGGAAACAAAGTTCATGTCCTTGGTATATTTGTCGAGGTTGACGCCGCAGACAAACATAGGGGTGTCGTCCTTGGACGGAGCGGACATAACAACCTTCTTTGCGCCTGCGTCCAGATGGCCCTGTGCTTTCTCCTTCGTCAGGAACAAACCGGTGGACTCAACTACGTACTCTGCGCCCAGCTTTGCCCAAGGCAGATCGGCAGGATTGCGCTCCGCACTGATGGGGATTTCTTTGCCGTTGACAATGATGGACTTTTCTGTGGACTCGATTGTGCCTTCAAACGCGCCGTGCATGGTGTCATACTTCAGCATGTAAGCGAGGTAGTCAGCAGGGCAAAGATCATTGATGCCGACGATCTCGATCTCAGGGAAGTTGACGCTTGCGCGGAACACCATACGGCCGATGCGTCCGAAACCATTGATACCAACTTTGATAGACATGTTTTATTCCTCCAATATGATACGCCGATCGTATGCCGGCGTAGATTTACGGTATTGTCAGGCTTTTAGCCAACGGCTTTATTATATACGATATTCTGCCGCAGTGCAACTGTCAAAATCAATCAATTTCTATCGATTTAGTAATTTTTTTTGAGAAATTTGCGAGAAGCACATTAATCAATCTTGATGAACCGCTGAACGGTCCTTCCGTTCCGTTCGACCATCTCGTTCCACATGGCCGCCGGGCGCACCCAAATCCCGCCCTCTCCGTAAAGAGCGCGATAGACCACCATCTCCTCCATCGTCTCCGAGTGGCGCGCGGTGTACAAAACCTCATACTCGTTTCCTTTGAAATGACGATACCGCCCCGGCTCAATCTTCATGCCGCATCCCTCCCGCGCCAATAGTATAGCAGATTCTTCGCCGATTGACAAACACGTTTTTACTTTTCTTTTGGCAAAAAATGTGCTATACTTCTTCAAGCGAACAGCAAATTGAAATATAAAAACATGCGGAGGAACCATGGAACAACTGATACAAGTTTTGGCCAGCGAGCTGGGGCAAAAGCCGCAGTATGTGGAAAACGTGGTCACGCTGCTGGATGAAGGAAACACCATCCCCTTCATTGCCCGTTACCGTAAGGAGCAGCATGGAGCAATGGATGACACGACCCTGCGTACACTGGCTGACCGTCTGCAATATCTGCGAAATCTCGCGCAGCGTCGGGAAGAGATTCGCAAATCGATCGCCGCACAGGAAAAGCTGACGGATGAACTGGCTGCCGCCATCGACGAGGCAAAAACACTTTCTGAGCTGGAGGATCTGTACCGCCCCTATAAGCCGAAGCGCCGTACCCGCGCCACCGTCGCAAGGGAGAAAGGACTCGAGCCGCTGGCGGAAGCTCTGTTTGCACAGTCACGGGAGCTTCCGGCGCCTGAGGTTCTGGCGGAAGATTATGTAAACCCGGAAAAGGACGTCAACACCATTGCGGATGCGCTTGCCGGTGCGTCGGACATCATTGCGGAGATGATTTCCGATGATGCCGCCATTCGCAAGAGCCTGCGCACACTGATGCAGCGGCAAGCCTTGCTCCGGACCTCGGTTGTGAAAGGGAAAGAGGAGGAAGCCTCTGTCTATCAGATGTATTATGACTTTTCTCAGCCGGTTGCCCGGGTGCAGGGACATCAGATTCTTGCTGTCAACCGCGGTGAACGGGAAGGATTTCTGAAGGTCACACTGGAGATGGACCGGGAGCAGGCGCTCATTGTTGTACGCCGTGCCGTTTTGATCCCAGGTGGCGGTGCAGCAGCCTTCGTCCGTGCTGCAGCAGAGGATTCCTATGACCGGCTGATCGCGCCCAGCATGGAGCGGGAGCTGCGCAGTGCCCTGACGGATAGCGCCAACGAAGGCGCCATACGCAACTTTGCGCTCAATCTCCGCCCGCTTCTGATGCAGCCGCCGGTCCGCGGACATGTTACCATGGGGCTGGACCCCGGCTACAGCCACGGCTGCAAGGTTGCCGTCGTGGATCACACAGGGAAAGTGCTGGATACTGCGGTGGTTTATCCGACCTTCTCCAAAGCCAAACGGGAGGAAGCAATTGTCACACTGGACCGACTGATCCGCAAGCATGGCGTTGACCATATTGCCATCGGCAACGGCACTGCCTCCAGAGAAACGGAGGCGATGACCTGTGAGCTGCTGACCAGAGTGCAGGGTGTGTCCTACATGATTGTTTCCGAAGCAGGCGCATCGGTCTACTCCGCTTCCCCACTGGCGGCAGAGGAGTTTCCGCAGTACGACGTGAATCTCCGTTCCGCCGTTTCGATTGCGCGGCGTTTGCAGGATCCTTTGGCAGAGTTGGTCAAAATCGATCCGAAAGCCATCGGTGTAGGACAGTATCAACACGATGTGCCGGAAAAGCGGCTCGATGAGGCATTGAGCGGCGTGGTGGAGGACTGCGTCAACGCCGTAGGCGTCGACTTGAATACGGCCTCTCCCTCTCTGCTGCGCCGCGTTTCCGGTCTGAACGCCACGATTGCAAAGAATATTGTGATCTATCGGGAGGAAAACGGTGCATTTGCATCCCGTAAGCAAGTTTTAAAAGTGCCTAAGCTGGGACAAAAGGCCTATGAACAGGCAGCTGGCTTCCTACGGGTGCCGGAGAGTGAGCAGATTCTCGACAACACCGGTGTACACCCGGAATCCTACGACGCAGCGGAACAGCTTCTTGCCTTGTGCGGCTATCGCCTCTCCGATGTTGCGGTGGGCAACATCGCGGAGCTGCCGCAGCGCGCAGAGGCCTTCGGTATCGAACAGGCCGCCGCGCAATGCGGCGTCGGCGTTCCCACACTGCGTGATATCATAAAAGAATTATGTAAACCGGGTCGTGACCCGCGTGACGAGCTTCCGCCCCCGATTTTGCGGACGGATGTGCTGGAATTGAAAGATCTGAAGCCCGGCATGGTCCTCACCGGCACGGTGCGCAATGTGATTGATTTCGGCGTATTTGTCGACATCGGCGTGCATCAGGACGGTCTTGTGCATATCTCAAGGGTCTGCAACCGCTACATCAAGCATCCGTCGGAAGTTGTTTCCGTTGGCGATATCGTCCGGGTCGCGGTTCTTGAGGTTGATGAAAAACGCAAGCGCATCAGTCTCACCATGCGCGATCTGCCGGAGGAATAATCCGTTTCTCCCGTCAGCGTCTGACATTTTAACGCCGCGCACCAGAACAGAATCGCTTCCGCGCATCAAGAATCATTCAAATGCGGTAACGGAGCAAGGGATGGGACGGACGCAAAAGGCCCCGGCTTTTGACTAACAAAAGCCGGGACCTTTTTTGACAGACGGACGGGACACGCTCAAACGTGTCCCGTTCCTGAATCATAGATGCAGCACACGCTCCTTGATCTCCTGCGTTCTGCCCTGATTCCAGAACTGTGTGCCAATGTAGCCGCAGGTACGGCGCGCAACATTCAGCTTGCTTTGATCGGTATTGCCGCAGTTGGGGCAGGTCCAGACCAGCTTGCCGTCCTCGTCTTCCAGCGCCTCGATCTCGCCGTCGTAGCCGCAGACCTGGCAGTAATCGGATTTGGTGTTCAACTCAGCGTACATGATATTGTCGTAGATGAACTTCATCAGCTCCAGCACCGCGTCAATGTTGTTCTGCATATCCGGCACTTCCACATAGCTGATGGCCCCGCCGGGAGACAGTGCCTGGAACTGGGCTTCAAACGCCAGTTTATCAAAAGCGTTGATATTCTCCGTGACATGGATATGATAGGAATTGGTAATATAGCTCTTATCCGTTACACCGGGAATGATTCCGAACCGCTTTTGCAGACACTTGGCAAATTTATAGGTGGTAGATTCCAGCGGCGTCCCGTAAAGGCTGAAATCCAT
>CAMGMW010000021.1 GCA_946059285.1 uncultured Clostridia bacterium | reverse complement strand
TTTCCCAAGTCCTGTGGCTAGCGGTGCTGCTCTATTGGCTGTCCTGTGGGGCGCTCCAGCTTCTGCCCTCCGTTGTCAACGCACTGGGTATGTCGGGTATCCGCAGCGGCATGAAGGTGAATTTCGGACTCTCACGCGGTATCGGCTCCGTCTTCTTTGCTGTAACGGCACAGCTCTCAAATCTGTTGATCACCCGTTTCGGAATGCAGAGTATTCCGGTCTTTACGCTGCTTTTCAGCCTTTTGCTTCTGGCGGGTGCGGTGTTGTTCCCTCATGGAGATGCGGACAGGCAGCCGGAAGAGACCGCCTCGGGTACAGCGGAGTTTATCCGACGCAATCCGCGTTTTTTTCTGTTTTTGTTGGGGACAGTCCTGCTCTACGTCGGGCATAATGTGCTGAGTAACTGTATGTATCAGATCGCCACCTACAAGGGCAACGCCGACGCGCAGGGAACGGCTGTGATGGTTGCCGCTGTGGTCGAGCTTCCTACCATGTTCCTGTTTACGCGGCTGCTCCGATGGAAGCGGTGTGATGTTTGGGTATGTCTGTCCGGAATCTTTTTTACGCTGCGGATCGTGCTGACGCTGCTGCTGCCGGGGGTTCCGGGTCTATACGCAGCACAGCTCACGCAGCTGCTCGGCTTCGCGCTGTTTGCGGTCAGCTCGGTGTATTATGTCGGCTCCGTCATTCCCAAACGGGATGTGGTGAAAGGACAGACCTACCTCGGTGCCGCCAATACCGTCGGCAGTCTTGCCGCCAGCGTCTGCGCCGGCGCCATGATTGATGCCTTCGGGGTCGGCGTAATGCTGCTCGTTTGTGCGGCTGTGTCAGCCATGGGAATGTTCATCGTCTTTTTCTCCGCACAGCGGGTGGCGCAGACCGCGGGCGCAGAGGAATCATAATAATAATGATGATGATGGGGCGCGTTGCAGAACGCGCCCCATGCTTTCGTCATAATTCACAAATCGTTCATTGACAATTGGTGAAAATCGCCATATAATTAACTGAATGAACAAATTGAACCCACAGGAGGGAATGCAATGCTGAAGACCTTGCTGGCGCAGGTTAAGCAATACAAATGTGTGTCGCTGATTACACCGGTGTTTTCGGCGCTGGAGGCGATTGCGGACATGCTGCTGCCGCTGCTGATGTCGAAGATCATCGACTTGGGTGTGAAAAATCCCGATCCGCAGCTTGGCATGCAGATGATTTTGAAATATGGCGCATTGATGCTGGCAGTTGCCGCTGGCGCGCTGCTGTCCGGCTTTCTCGCAGGACGCTTTTCCGCCGCCGCCTCCACCGGCTATGCCGCGAATCTGCGCAGCGCCATGTACACAAATATCCAGACCTTTTCTTTCTCCAACATCGACCGCTTTTCCACTGCCGGACTGATCACCCGTCTGACCACGGACGTGACCAACCTACAGATGTCCTATCAGATGCTGCTGCGTATCTGTGTCCGCGCCCCTGTCATGCTGATTTGCGCCCTGATCATGGCGTTTTCCATCCACCCGCGGCTAAGCCTTGTGTTCGTCGTAGCAATGGTGTTTTTGCTGCTCGCGCTGGCGCTGGTGATTGCCAACGCCATGAGCATCTTTAACCGCGTGTTCAAAAAATACGACGATCTCAATGCCAGCGTGCAGGAGAATGTCAACTCCATCCGTGTAGTCAAGGCATTTGTCCGCGAAGAGCACGAGAAGAGCAGGTTTTCCAAGGCAGCGGACGCGGTATATAAAATGTTTGTCCGCGCGGAATCCATTGTCACGCTGAACAACCCCATTATGAACGCGGCGGTGTTCGGCTCTCTGCTGGCACTGGCGTGGCTGGGCGCGAAGGCGATCGTATTTGACGGCTTCACCGAGGGCGGTCTCATGGCGCTGTTCGGTTATGTGATGAGCATCCTCATGAGCCTGATGATGATCTCAATGGTGTTTGTCATGATGAGCATGAGCCTTGCCAGCGCCAAGCGCATCTGCGAGGTCCTCAATGAGAAAGCGGATCTGACCTCTCCGGCGCAGGCAATCACACAGATCCCCGACGGCAGCATCGATTTTGAAAATGTCGTGTTTTCCTATCGCACGGGCGGCAAAGGAAAGCCCGTCCTGCAGGACATCAATCTGCACATCTCGTCAGGGCAGACGATCGGCATTCTGGGCGGTACCGGCAGCGCCAAGTCCAGTCTGGTGAACCTGATCCCCCGTCTTTATGATGTGACGCAGGGCAGTGTCAAGGTCGGCGGGATCGATGTTCGCAAATATGATCTGGAAGCACTGCGAGACGGTGTCGCCATGGTGCTGCAAAAGAACGTGCTCTTTTCCGGCACCGTTCTGGAAAATCTCCGCTGGGGCGATAAAAATGCCACACAGGAAGAATGCGAACGCGCCTGTCGCCTGGCATGCGCCGACGATTTCATCCGTGCTATGCCCGATGGGTATGAGACCCGCATTGAACAGGGCGGCAGCAATGTTTCCGTCGGTCAGAAGCAACGGCTCTGTATTGCTCGTGCGCTGTTGAAAAAACCCAAAATTCTGATCCTGGATGACTCCACCAGCGCAGTGGATACCTCCACCGATGCGAAAATCCGCAGAGCAATGCGCGAAGAAATCCCCAACACCACCAAGCTCATCATTGCACAGCGGATCGCCAGCGTGCAGGATGCAGACCGCATTCTGGTGCTGGATGACGGAAAAATCTCCGGTTTCGGCACCCACGAGGAGCTGCTTTCCACCAACCGTATCTATCAGGAGGTCTATGAGACCCAGACCAAGGGCGGCGGCGACTTCGACGAAAAGGAGGGCGCGTAAAATGGCAAAGCACAGCAATGCCCGTCCCGACGGACGGCGCGCTTTTGCGGAGGAACGTCCCCATAACACCGGCAAGACGCTCCGCCGTACCCTCAGTGTGGTGCTTAAGTACTATAAATGGCACTGTCTCGCAACGCTGGTATGCATTGTTCTGACGGTTTTGGCGCAGCTGAACGGCACGCTGTTCCAAAAGCAGCTCTATGATGCCTATATCGTCCCAATGCTGGAGTCCGGCAGCACGGATTTCCGCCCGCTGCTGCTGCAGCTGATCCAGGTCGGCACGATCTACGCAATCGGCGTATTTTCCTCCTGGGCATACAATCGCCTGATGATCAGTGTGGGTCAAGGCACGCTCCGCAATCTCCGCAAGGAGCTGTTCTCCCATATGCAGCGTCTGCCTATCCGCTATTTTGATACCCACGCGCACGGCGACATCATGTCCATCTACACCAACGACATTGACACGCTGCGGCAGTTCATCTCCCAGAGCATACCCCAGCTGTTTTCGAGTGTCATTACCATTATCAGTGTTTTTGTCAGCATGATCGTCCTGAATGTACCCCTAACCCTGATTACATTGGCAATGGTGGCGCTGATGCTGCTGGCGACCAAAAAGATTGCCGGCAATTCCGGCAAATACTTCGTCCGGCAGCAGCAGGATCTGGGCGAGATCAACGGCTACATTGAGGAAATGATGGAAGGACAGAAGGTAGTCAAGGTCTTTAACCATGAGCAGGAAGCCCTTGCCCGCTTTAGCGAATTGAATGAGAAATTACGGCAAAGCTCCCGCAAGGCACATCTGTATGCCAACATTCTAATGCCCGTCAACGCGCAAATCGGACATCTGAGTTATGTGCTGTGTGTAGTGCTGGGTGCCGCGCTTGCCATCAACGGCTATGCGGGGCTGTCCCTCGGTACCATCGGTGCGTTTATGACCCTGAACCGGAACTTTAACCAGCCCATCTCGCAGGTCAGCCAACAGCTCAACTCCGTGGTCATGGCGCTGGCCGGCGCGGAACGTGTATTTCAAATGCTGGACGAAGCACCTGAAGTCGACGAGGGCTATGTCACACTGGTGAATGTCAAGGAGGCTGCCGACGGCACACTGACCGAGACAAAAGAGCGTACCGGCGTCTGGGCATGGAAGCATCCGCATAAAGCGGAGGGTACCGTAACCTATACGAAGCTGGCGGGCGACGTGGTGTTTGACGATGTGGATTTCGGCTATGTTCCGGGAAAAACCGTCTTACACAATATTGATCTTTACGCCACGCCCGGTCAGAAGATCGCCTTTGTCGGTTCCACCGGCGCCGGCAAGACCACTATCACCAATCTGATCAATCGCTTCTATGACATTGCCGACGGTAAAATCCGTTATGACGGCATTAACATTAACAAAATCAAAAAAGATGATCTGCGGCGTTCGCTGGGCATCGTCCTGCAGGAGACGCACTTGTTCACCGGAACGGTGATGGAAAACATCCGCTACGGACGGCTGGACGCTACCGACGACGAATGCATCGCGGCCGCGAAGCAGGCCAACGCAGACAGCTTCATTCGCCGTCTGCCCAACGGTTATGACACCATGCTGACCGGAGACGGTGCAAATCTTTCGCAGGGGCAGAGACAGCTGCTCGCCATCGCCCGCGCCGCCGTTGCAGACCCGCCTGTGCTGATTCTGGATGAGGCGACCAGCTCCATCGATACCCGAACGGAAGCCTTGGTGCAGGCGGGCATGGATGAGCTGATGAAGGGTAGAACCACATTTGTCATCGCGCACCGACTTTCGACCGTCAGAAACGCCGACTGTATCATGGTGCTGGAGCAGGGACGGATTATTGAGCGCGGTACCCACGACGATCTGATCGCCCAAAAGGGCCGCTATTATCAGCTCTATGCCGGCGCGGTCAGTCACTAGTGCGCCTCCGGTGCTTCCTGAGTGCAAAGTATCCATGGAATTTCATGTAAAAGATCCTTCGGTTTTTGCACAAGAGGTTTAAAAATGGCAGTGCCGTTCGGCACTGCCACTTTTAATACCCATTCTTCCATTGGATCGTATGCTCTGCTATCGCACCTGCTCCGGATCGTATTCCCTTGCCGGGAGCGACCCGGACAGCTCCACCAGACCGTGATGCAGTCCGCTGCAATAGTCATAGTGCAGGACCGGCGTCCGCAGCTCGTCTGCACATGGTGCCAAAGAGACAGAAATCATCGCCGTCGTTCCCTCTCGGCTGCCCGCGCTGATCATCACCGTTCCGCCGTGAAGGCGGGCAATCTCGCGCACCATCGTCAAGCCCATGCCCAGCCCCCAGCGGGAGTCGCCTCCCGCCGACTCCGCAAAATGCTCAAACAGATGTGCCATATCGGACGGGGAGACGCCCGTTCCGTTGTCTGACATCCGGATCGCCAGCATTTTCTTGCCTGCCCGCTCTATGGAAAGACGGATCACGCCGCCCTCACGGGTGTACTGCATGGCGTTAGCCGCCAGATTATAAATTGCGCGCTCCAACAGGTCGCCGTCGATCCAACCCTGCACGCCATGGGGTAGCGTCGTATACTCCAAACGCCGACCGGCAGCCTCTACCAGCGGACGAATTTCATCCACCAGCGCGTCAAAATACTGCTTTAGCTCTGTCCGTTTCCGGTGCGCCTGCACACTCCGCTGCATGAGCCGACCGCCGTCGGACATCTGCCCGCTCAGGCGCAAGAGCTGATAGATGGTCCGATTAAGCTGCGCTGCGGCATCCGCAGCACACGGGTCCTCCTCCACACGGTCAAACAGTTCGCGCGCTGCCGTCATCATGGCATGCAGCGGTTTACGCAAACAGGCGGAGATATGCACCATGGCCTGCGCCGCCGTGTCCAGTTCCGCCAGCCGGCGTTCCGCTACGAATAGCGTGCCCTCTTGCAGCGCCCGCACGGAGACATCGTATTCCCCGCCGCCCAGTTCCATCGGAAGTAACAACGTGTCCTCTCTCGTCCAGAGGTCAAACAGCGCGATGTTTTCTCCAAGCAGCCGCTCTACGGCCGTGCCCTCGTCCACCAGCGGGCGTGCATAGCTGTTGCACCATCTGATGATTCCGTCTACCGCCAAAAATGCGGGTTGTAATACCAAATCCAAGATTTGCTTGCTCTGTTCCTCCACGTGTCTGCCTCCCTGCTCTTTGTGTATAGGGTGCCATGTTTTTGACCAGGAAACACAGTTATTTCATGGAAATCCCTGTACTGCCATTTTTCGACACAATTTTATCATACAATATTTTTCTGAAAAACGCAACCGGACATTTCCGCGCCCCGAAAGTTTTCACGACATTTCCTATTGTCGTACTGCGGAAAGCATGGTATAATAAAGATTCAAAGATTCCTCCTGGAGGCACTTTTATGCGAAATTCCATTCTCGTCAAGGGCGCAAGAGAAAACAATCTGAAAAACGTGGACATCGAATTGCCGCGGGACTCCCTGTGTGTGTTCACGGGACTGTCCGGCTCCGGAAAGTCGTCCCTTGCGTTTGATACCATCTATGCCGAGGGCCGGCGGCGCTATGTGGAGTCGCTTTCCGCCTATGTGCGCCAGTTTTTGGGGCAGATGGACAAGCCGGACGTAGACCTGATCGAGGGTCTGTCTCCCGCCATCTCCATCGACCAGAAAACCACCTCGAAAAATCCCCGCTCCACCGTTGGCACAGTGACGGAAATCTACGACTATCTTCGCCTGCTGTGGGCACGGGTGGGCGTTCCGCACTGTCCAAAATGCGGTCGGGAGATCCGCCGCCAGACCATCGATCAGATCGTGGACAAGGTCCTTACCATGCCGGAGGGGAGCCGGTTTCAGGTGCTTTCCCCCATTGTGCGGGGCAAGAAGGGCGAGCATGTCAAGCTGCTTGAAGACGCCCGGAAAGGTGGCTTTGCCCGCGTCCGCGTGGATGGTATTGCGTACGATTTGAGTGAGGAGATCACGCTCGATAAGAACAAAAAGCACCACATTGAGCTTGTGGTGGATCGGCTGGTGCTGCGCGGGGATATTACCCGCCGTCTTACCGACTCCATCGAGACCGCCCTGTCCCATTCTGGCGGCCTGGTGATCATCCACTGTCCCGATACCGACGAGGAGACTCTTTTTTCCCGTAATTACGCCTGCGATGACTGCGGCGTGTCCATGCCGGAGCTGTCGCCCCGGATGTTTTCTTTCAACAATCCCATGGGCGCCTGTCCGGAGTGTTCCGGTCTCGGCTTTCGTCTGAAAGTCGATCCTCAGCTTGTGATTCCCGATCCGGAGCTGTCGATCTATGATGGCGGCATCCAAGCCAGCGGCTGGGGCAACATCAAAAACGACTCCATTGCCCGGATGTATTTTGAAGCACTGGCACTGAAATACCGTTTCAGCCTGCAAGTCCCCATCAAGTCGCTGCCGCAGGAGGCGCTGCGGGTCATTCTCTACGGCACAAAGGGCGAAAAGCTGCAACTGCACTACGAGCGCGGCAACGGGCGCGGCACGCTGGAACAGGCGTTCGAGGGGATTATCCCCAACATTGAACGCCGCGTGCGGGAGACGCAGTCGGACGCCATGCGTAAGGAGCTGGAGGAATATATGACCACCTCTCCCTGCCCGCACTGCCACGGCGACCGTCTTTCCGACATTTCCCGCGCCGTCACCGTCGGAGGGCTGTCCATTACACAGTTCTGTGACCTTTCGGTGACGAAAGCGCTTGAATTTTTGGACGGTCTGCAGTTGGAGGGCTCTCAGGCTGTAATCGCAGAGCAGATTCTGCGCGAAATTCGTGCGCGGCTTGGCTTCCTGCAGAGCGTCGGTCTGCAATATCTGACGCTTTCCCGCTCCGCCGGGACGCTTTCCGGCGGCGAGGCGCAGCGCATCCGCCTCGCCACGCAGATCGGCTCATCTCTGATGGGCGTACTGTATATTCTGGACGAACCAAGCATCGGTCTGCACCAGCGGGATAACGACCGTCTGCTGGAAACACTGCGCCACCTGCGGGATCTGGGCAACACCCTGATTGTGGTGGAGCATGACGAGGACACCATCCGCGCCGCGGACTACATTGTGGATGTCGGTCCCTACGCCGGCATTCACGGCGGCGAGATCGTCGCAAAGGGGAGCCTGCAGGATATCATCGACACACCGGAAAGCCTGACGGGACAATACCTGTCCGGGCAGCGGAAAATTCCCGTGCCCGCCCATCGGCGCAGCGGCAACGGAAAGTTTCTCAGGGTCTATGACTGTCAGGAAAACAATCTGGATCATGTGGATGTCTCCATCCCGCTTGGTACCCTCACCTGCGTCACCGGCGTCTCCGGCTCCGGCAAGTCTTCGCTAGTCAACGAAATTATTTCAAAAAAACTCTCCGCGACGCTGAATCATGCCCGCGTCCGTGCGGGAAAGCACGGACATTTCGAGGGCATTGAGGCGCTGGACAAGGTCATCGTCATTGACCAAAGCCCCATCGGGCGTACGCCTCGCTCCAATCCCGCCACCTATACCGGGCTGTTTTCCGACATCCGAGATTTGTTTGCCTCCACCGCGGATGCCAGATCCAGGGGCTATGGGTCAGGACGCTTTTCCTTCAATGTTAAGGGCGGCCGCTGCGAGGCGTGCTGCGGCGATGGTCTGGTCAAAATCGAAATGCACTTCCTGCCGGATGTCTATGTCCCCTGCGACGTGTGCCGCGGCAAGCGGTACAATCGCGAAACGCTGGAGGTACTCTATCGTGGCAAATCCATCGCAGACGTACTGGAAATGACCGCTGACGAGGCGCTGGAGTTTTTTGAAAACCTGCCGCGCATCCGGGATAAGGTGGAAACACTGGTACAGGTCGGTCTGGGCTACATCCGTCTCGGACAAAGCTCGACCACCCTTTCCGGCGGTGAGGCGCAGCGCGTCAAGCTGGCAACAGAGCTTTCCCGCCGCGCCACCGGACGCACCATGTATATCCTTGATGAGCCGACCACCGGTCTGCATATGTACGACGTGGACAAACTGCTGCAAGTACTGCAAAAGCTGGTGGACGCGGGGAATACCGTGTTGGTCATCGAGCACAATCTGGACGTGATCAAAACTGCCGACTACATCATTGACCTCGGACCGGAGGGCGGTGATGGCGGCGGAAAGATTGTCGCCTGTGGCACACCAGAGACAATCACCGCCTGCCCCGACTCCTTTACCGGGCAATATTTGAAAAAAGTCCTTTGACACAGGAGGGTTTCCTATGGATCGTTTGTCCCGCCGCTTCCTGCTCCGCGACCCAGACTCTCTGACGGAAACAGAGCTTCTGGAACTGCTGCTGCGATTTTCCACCACGCCGGAGGAGGCGCACGCCCTCGCCGCACGTCTGCTGGCGCAGTTTTCCAATCTGGCCGCGCTGCTGGAAGCACAGCCGGAAGTCCTTGCCGCCGTTGACGGTATAAAAGAGGATGATGTTCTGCTGCTGCGGCTGGTGCCGGAGCTGCATCGTCGCTATTTCCTCTCCCGTGTCAACGGAGAAACACGCCTGACAGACAGCGCCGCTTTCGGTGATTTTCTGCTGCCATATTTCTATGGCGTGCAAGAGGAAATTGTCTATCTTCTGACCTTGGATGCCACGGGGAAGGTGCTTTCGTGCCGTCTGATTGGGCATGGCAGTGTCAATTCCGCCAGCGTCCCTATGCGGAAGCTGGTGCAGGAGGCAATCTCCTCCAATGCCACCGGCGTGGTGCTTGCCCATAATCATCCGTCGGGGATCGCATTGCCGTCCCCGGAGGATGTCGAGTTGACCCGCCGTCTGCGGGGCGCGCTGGACGTACTCGACATGATCCTGCTGGACCATATTGTCATTGCCGACGATGATTTTGTCTCCATGCGGGACAGCGGTTATCTGAAATAGCGGAGGTTTGTATGGATTTTAAGCTGCACGCGCCGTATCAGCCCACCGGCGACCAGCCGGAGGCGATCCAAGCCCTGACGGAGGGACTGAAAAACGGTCTGCGGGAGCAGGTGCTTCTTGGTGTGACCGGCTCCGGCAAGACCTTCACCATGGCGTCCATCATCGCCAATCTCAACCGCCCCACGCTGGTTCTGGCGCATAATAAGACGCTGGCCGCCCAGCTTTGCAGCGAGTTTCGGGAGTTTTTCCCGGAAAACGCCGTTGAGTACTTTATCTCCTACTACGATTACTATCAGCCGGAGGCGTATATCGCCCATACCGACACCTATATTGAAAAGGACTCCTCCGTTAACGACGAGATCGAGCGTCTGCGCCACAGCGCCACATCCTCTCTGTTCGAACGGCGGGACGTGATCGTCGTCTCCTCGGTGTCCTGCATCTACGGTCTGGGCGACCCTATCGACTATAAAAACATGGTCATTTCCCTGCGCACCGGCATGGAAAAGTCCCCTGTGGAGCTGATGAAAAAGCTGGTAGAGATCCGCTACGAGCGCAATGACCTCAATTTCACGCGAAACACCTTCCGCGTGCGCGGAGATACTGTCGAGATTTATCCCGTTTACTGGTCGGGACGCGCCATCCGTGTAGAGTTTTTCGGCGATGAGGTTGACCGCATCTCCGAAATTAACGCCGTCACCGGTATGCCCGAGCGGGTCGTCAGTCACGTCGCCATCTATCCCGCATCTCACTATGTTGCCTCCCGCGAAAAGATGAACCGGGCAATTCTGGAGATCGAGAAAGAAATGGAGGAGCGCGAGGCGTGGTTCAAGGCGCACGACCGACTGCTCGAAGCACAGCGCATCCGCCAGCGGACGATGTATGATATCGAGATGCTGCAGGAGATCGGCTTTTGCAGCGGCATTGAAAACTATTCCCGCGTGATCTCCGGGCGCGCACCCGGTACGCCGCCCATGACCCTCTTGGACTACTTCCCGGAGGACTTCATTCTGTTTGTGGATGAAAGCCATGTTACATTGCCGCAAGTGCGTGCTATGTATGCTGGCGACCGCAGCCGCAAGGAAAGCCTGGTGGACTACGGTTTCCGTCTGCCCAGCGCCTTTGACAACCGTCCTCTGATGTTCGACGAATTTCAGGCGAAAATCCATCAGGCAATCTACGTTTCGGCGACACCCGCCGAATTTGAGCGGGAGCGCGCCGGACGGATCGCCGAGCAGGTCATCCGTCCCACCGGTCTGCTGGATCCGGAAGTGGATGTGCGCCCCATCGAGGGACAGATTGACGACCTGATCGGTGAAGGTAACCGCGTCGTAGCGCGCAATGAGCGAGTGTTGGTCACCACGCTGACCAAAAAAATGGCGGAGGATCTGACCTCCTATCTGCTAAAGGCAGGGATCCGCGTGCGGTATATGCACTCGGACATTGCCGCGCTGGAGCGGATGGAAATTCTGCGGGACCTGCGCATGGCAAAATTTGACGTGCTGGTTGGCATTAACCTGCTCCGCGAAGGTTTGGATCTGCCCGAAGTCTCTTTGGTGGCCATTCTGGATGCGGACAAGGAGGGCTTCCTGCGCAGTGAGACCAGCCTGATTCAGACCATCGGACGTGCTGCCAGAAACGCAGAAGGTCGGGTCATCATGTATGCGGACAAGATCACTTCCGCTATGCGCGCCGCCATTGACGAGACAAACCGCCGCCGCAGAATACAGGACGCGTACAACAAGGCACACGGCATCGTACCCAAAACCATCATCAAGGATGTGCGTGAACTGATCGAGATCACGCAGTCGGGTGCTGAGACAGCTCGCGCCGACGGCGTGAAGATGACGAAAGTCGAGCGGGAACGGGAGATCGCACGGCTGGAAAAGGAAATGCGTGCCGCCGCCAGAATGATGGAATACGAATACGCCGCCGTCCTGCGCGACCGCATCATCGAGCTGCGGGGCGAAAAATAACCGCTCGCGCAGGACGGGCGTGCTGTTTCGCGGAAAAATTCGCAGTGCTTACGGCAATCTGCTGGATTTTGTCAGAAACGGGCTTTCAAGCGCTGCGCCACGCACGAATATGGAAGCGGGAACGGCTCACGCCGTTCCCGCTTTCGCAGAGTGTCAAAAAACGATCCGGCTGCGTATGACGGAGGGAAGGAAAGTGTGAAAGGGAA
>CAMGMW010000020.1 GCA_946059285.1 uncultured Clostridia bacterium | reverse complement strand
ATGACGGAAAGCTCATCGGGCGGGTTGCCGTACACAGGGGGGCGGCAGCCGTCTTCGATCAGCGTTGAGACAATCAGTGCCCCCAGGTGTGCAAGATCGATGCGGTCGGCGTGATCACCCTTGAAAAATTCCGCTTGGAATAGCTGCAGGTAGGTATTCAGATTATCACTCGCAGGGAAAATACGCTCAAAGCGCGTTCCGGACAGTCCTTTTTCTTCCAGACGCTGCTCAAAATATGCCTTGTCTACCACAATGCTGCAGTTGGAGACATCACAAAGCTCCACCGCCTGTGCGTGGCGGCTGCCGCTTTGCACCGGATAGACGAAGCCAACCCGCCCAAAATACACATTGTCGCCGTGCATCATGACCGGCATCGGAGTCAGCGGAATCAGAAACTCGTACGGCTCATGCGCATGGGCAAACGGCATGACGCGGTGCTCCGGTGAAGGGAGGAGCACGGCGACGGACAAAAAACTGCAGTATGAATGGGTACAGAGGGAGGAAAGATAGTCGCTGCGGGGCGAATGGGCGGAAAAAAGCGCTTGCAGATCGGTCATCATATCCCTCCGTTCAAGGAATCAGTTGTCATGGGACTTCCGCTCCACGCAGTTGTCCAAATCGTGTTTGAACAGCATGGTGCGGAAAGGGGTTTCCTCGCCGTTGCGGTATTTGGCAAAATTGCCGCGATGGGACCACAGCAGCAGCGGTAAGAGCAAAAACAGGACCATCGTTCCAGTAAAATAGTCGCTGCAGAGGTAGTACAGACCGGGGTAAACGGCGGTTAGGATCAGAGGCAGGATGCTGGCGCGGTTGAAAATCATCCCGAGCAGAAACGCCAGAAGAAACATAGGCAAAATGAGCTGTGGGGTCAGGGAGATCACCACGCCGCAAAAGCAGGCGGTTCCCTTCCCGCCGCGAAAGTGCAGATAGGGAGAAAAAATATGTCCGACGGTGCAGGAAATGCCCGAAACGATCCCAGCGAGGGCGGTTTCGGCAAAGACCAGCTTCGCCACCAAAACCGAAAGGACTGCCTTGAGGATATCGAGCACCATGACAAGAAGACCGGAGCGGAAGCCAAGGGCGAACATGGCATTGGTCGCGCCGGCGTTGCCGGTGCCGCTTTCACGGATATCGAAGCCTTTTCGTTTTGCAAGCAGATAGGACGGACTGATGCCACCGAAAAAGTAACCGACCACCGAACACAACAGCAGCTGCAAAGTGACCGCTCCTTTCAAAAGACATGATTTTGTATTATGATATCATGTTTTGACAAATTCGTAAAGACCCAAATCCATACGCGGGGGCCAAGGCGCGGTTCGGTGTGCGATCTGCTTCCGCGCCCGCGAACGCAGACGCGGAAAATAGAGGTACGGCTGCAGGGCGAAGCCTGCAGCCGTACCTTGGTTTTGCGGGTTGTGTCTGTGGAGCTTATTCCGGAGTCGGAGCCTCGGTGACCAGCACGATACGACCCGAGCCGTTGACATTGCCGTACGGGCTGTTTTCGGCGGTGATGGTGGGCAGCTCGGTTTCCTCGCTGACCGGGAAGGTCTTGATGTAGTCGGCAAGGACCCTGTAGTCCTCGGCGACATAGTCGAGAACATTCACGGCGCCTTTGAACATATTGAAGCCGTCGCCCATGTCGCGCAGGGTGTAGTTATAGCCCGCGAGGTTGTAGGTCTTGGTCAGATCGAGAGGCTCGCCGCCGATTCTGACGTTCTTGACGCGGTATTCCTCGAGTGTGTCGGGACCGCCGATCCAGACGCCCTTGTCGTCCTTCTTCACGGCGCTGGGCAGATAGGTGTGGATCTCATAGGCGATGTTGGAGACCTGCAGGAAGCCGCCGCATTCTGCATTCGGCGTATCCTTAGCGCCCCACTCCAGCGCGTCCAGAATCTGCTGACCTGTGACCTGAATGAGGCAAGCCACATTGCCGAAGGTGTGGATGTCCTTACAGGACAGATAGCTGAGGTCGCCGGTGATCGCCTTGTTGCGCACGCCACCGCCGTTCATGATGGCACAATCGACGTTCATGCCTTTGTTTTTGAAGAGATGGTACAGTGCGTCTGCGGCGAAGTCGCCGGTATTCGTCTCCTGCTTGCGAACCAGCCGGCTGCCATCCTCCG
Source organism: uncultured Clostridia bacterium (assembly GCA_946059285.1). The sequence continues at coordinate 9,854 of CAMGMW010000020.1, read as the reverse complement.
TATAGTTGTTGAGGGTGACATCGGCATGTCCGATGATCACACCCAGCTTCTCGTTCACGGTGGTGATGCATTTGTCCTTGATTTCCTTGACGGCGCTGTCGGTCTGCATGTATTCGGTGATCAGCTCGGTTTTGATGCCCTCAGCGGTGATGCTCATGCGTCCGATGGCGTCGAAGTAGGAGCCGGTCTGGGTCAGAACGACGGTTTGACCGTTTTTGTCCTCGACCTCTTTCATCGCCACGGTGCTGTGAGAGTGTCCGTCGATGAAAGCATCCAGTCCTGTGGTGTTGGCAATGACCTCCTCGGAAGTCCAGGGCTGGGAGGAAATGTCGTCGCCCAGATGTCCGAGCGCGATAATGTATTGCGCACCTGCGTCTTTTGCCTTGTCTACGGTTTTCTGCACGACGTCGTACAGCTCCGTGCCGTCATCGCCGCCGTCAATGCCGTAGATGTAGTGGCCTTCGCTGTCCATGAAGTAAGCAGGCGTGGATTTCGTAATGGATTCCGGGGTGGTGATGCCAACGACAGCGATCTTCTTGCCGCCGACCTCAAAGATCTGGTAGGGCTCCAGAACGCTTTTCATGGTGTCGATCTTATAGAAGTTGCACGACAGGTAGGGATACTCTGCCTCATTTTTGATGATGGTCAGGCAGCGCTCCATGCCGTAGTCAAATTCGTGGTTGCCGAGCGTCGCCGCATCATACTTGGCGGCGTTCATCATTTTGATGATGCTTTCGCCTTTGTCCTCGCCGCCGAAAGCGGTGCCCTGAATGTGGTCGCCCGCGTCCAGAAGAAGCACGCCGGCGGCGACGGAAGCCGTCTGCTGCTTCAGGTGTGCGATGCTGTCATAGGACAGTGTTTCGTCGATGTAGGTGTGTACGTCGTTGGTGTAGTAGATGACGATTTCGTCCTCTTCCGCCAGCTTTTCGCGGCAGAATACGCACTCGCCGTCATGGTAGTAGTGCAGCGTCTTTGCACAGTTCATCATAAGCTGTGCGATTTCGCAGCGCTTTGCATAGCCTTTCGGGTTGAGGTTTTTGCCGTCACCGGAGATCAGGTTTTTGCCCAGCATCCAGTTCAAGGCATCTTTTGCATAAGAGGAAATCTTTTCCGCATCCGGGAAGCCGGCGGTAAGGTCCTCCTTGCCGGGAGCGGGAGAGCCGAGGTAGCGCCATAGCAGGGTAAAGAATTCCTCGCGGGTGATGTTGCGGTCGGGAGCGAATTTGCCGCCGCCGATACCGTCGACATAGCCCTCATCCTCTGCCCATGCGATGCAGTCCTGGTACCAGCTCTTCGTCAAATCGGTGAAGCTGGCTTTTTCGGTCACTTCAGGGGTCTTCTCAAAATTGTACAGGAGCATTGCGCTTTCTGCGCGGGTGATGGGTTTTGCCGGTGCAAACGTGGTTGCGGAGGTACCGTGCATCAGGTCAGCTTCGTAAACGAATTTGACCGCTGCAGCGTACCAGCTGTCATCCTTGACGTCCGTGAAATTGCCGGCGGCAAGCACAGACGGCAGGATGCCGACAACCATGACGACTGCCAGCAGCAGCGCCAGCATCTTTCTGCATGCGTGTTTCATTGGGAATCCTCCTTGTTTTGTCAAAATTCGGGCGCGGCGCCCGGTTTTGCATTTTTATTATAGCAGGAATCCCCTGTTTTGACAAGGCGGATGAAACACTTTTCTCCGTTTTCACTCAGGCATTCTGGAAAAAGAGAAAAAGAGAATTATTTTGGGACAAAAGCCACTGTATTTCCACAAAAAACGGAGTTTTTCGGAAAATAATTTTGCACATAAAAATCCGGCGGCACCGCGTAAAGCTGCTGTGCCGCCGTAAAAAACATGACATATTAGAAAATTTAGCTATCCGTATGCGGCTTCTGCCGATCGAACCGGCTGCTGAAAACAAAATACCGCTGACCGAAATAATTCAGCAGCGCGTATGAGAGTGCGCCGACGGACATACTGCAGTTGCCGCCGATGTTGTCTACGCCGCCGAACGAGAACAGTTCCCGTACCGCCTCAGAGCGAAGCAGCAGACCAGAAACCAGCGGGGAGATGACATAGTATGACAGCAGATAGCATATGATCACCTCCAGGACGAAACGGAAGAGCTGCCCGCTCGTGGTTTTGTGGTCCCGGAAGAGGATGAAGCGGCAGGAAAGATACCATATGACACTGCCCAGTCCGTAGTTGACGATGGGGGCGATGTGCTGGCTGATGTCGACGATATTGTAGAGGATAAACATCAGACCCGTGCAGATAATAAAATTCAAAATGCCGATGATGACATAGAGAATCAGCGTCAGGTCGAATAGCTTTTTCAATTTCATCAAATTTCACCTGAATCGGAAAAATGGAATTCCATTATAGCGCAATTCGTCGAAGAACGCAAGAATTATTTCACCGCTTCCACCGTGTATCCATTCGCAATCGATCGGAGACCGTCCATCGGACGGTGCGGTTATCTTTTTGCCGCCAGTTTAAAAACAGCGTCGGATTTTCCGACCAGAATGATATGATCGCTGGTCGAGAAGCGGTAATCCGGTCCGACGTTGGGGTCCAAAAGCTCTCCCCGCTTGACGGCGATGATATTGACCTGATATTTCCGGCGGATGTTCAGCTCCGCCAGCGTCTGCCCGGCCCATGTGCCGGGGACGGGCAGCTCATACAAGGAGTATTCCGCCGTTAGGGGAATATAATCCAGAATGTTGTCAGAATTATAGCGTACCGCCAGCTTTTCCGCGATCTCCCGCTCCGGGCGGACGACCTCGTCTGCGCCGATTTTCCGCAGAAGATCCGCCTGAATGTCCTGCTTCGCTTTCGAAACGATCATCCGCGCACCGTGCTGCTTCAGCAGGGAGGTGATCACAAGCGATGCCTGAAAATCCTCGCCGATGGTGACGAAACAGATGTCAAAATTGTCCACGCCCAGCGTTTCGATGACCGCTTCGTTGGTGCAGTCACAGATGTTCGAGTCCGTAAAACGGTCCGACAGCGCCTCAATGATATCCGGGTCCTTGTCAACGATCATCACCTCGTTGCCCAGCGCCTGCAGTTTGTGCGCAAGATGGCGCCCCATGCGTCCCATGCCAATGATCAAAACAGATTTCATATCGCATCTCCTTCGAATTGATCAGCCGATCAGCAGCTTGCCCACGGGACGGTCCATCGGCGGCTCGCTGCGGCGTTCAGAAAACAGTAAAACAAAGGTCAGTCCGCCAATCCGTCCGGCGTACATCAACAAAATCAAGATAAACTTGCTCCCGGCGGACAGCAGCGGCGTGATGCCCATGGACAGACCGACGGTTGCAATGGCGGAGATCGTTTCAAAAAGCACATCCTTCAGAGAAAACGGATCCAGCGCACAGATGGCCATCGTGGAAATGAGGATGCCGCTGAGGTAGATCAGCAGGATGGAGCTTGCCTGCCGCAGCGCTTCCCGATCGACGGAAAAGCGGAACGCGTTGACGCGCATCGTGCCTCTGGCGGAGGCAACGGCACTGAGGAACAGGACCGCGATGGTGGTGGTCTTGATGCCGCCGGCGGTGGAGCCGGGGCTGCCGCCGATGAGCATCAGCAGGTCTGTGAGCAATGTGCCGGATTCGGAGAGAGACGATAGCTCCACCGTGTTGAAGCCGGCGGTGCGCGGCGAAACGGACTGGAACAGAGCGGCCAGCAGCTTTTCACCCCATGACAGCCCCGACAGAGAGGCATTGTGCTCAAACAGCACAAACAGCCCCCAGCCGCCGAGCAGCAGGATGCCTGTGCTCACCAGTACCAGTTTGGTGTGAAACTGGAATTTTTTGTATCGGAAGCGGCATCGGACGATGTCGCGCCAGACGAGGAAGCCCAGACCGCCGATGATAACCAGCGCGCAGATTGTAAGGTTGACCAGCGGGTCGGACACGTAGTAGGTCAGTGAGGAAAACGGCTGACGCATCCCCATCAGATCAAAGCCCGCGTTGCAGAAAGCGGATACCGCGTGGAATACAGCGGCGTAAATGCCGCGTCCCCAGCCCATTTCCGGGACGAACCGGATCGCCAGCAAGGCGGCACCCGTCAGCTCAAAGGCAAAGGAAAAGGGGATGATGTGCCGGATCAGCCCGCCCACGCCGTTGAGGGTGATGTTTCCTGCGGACTGCATCAGCACCTTGCGGTCATACAGCCCCAGCCGCTTGCCCAGAACGAAGGAGACCAGCGTAATGACCGTCATGAAGCCGAGTCCGCCGAGCTGGATCAGGGTCAGGATCACAAGCTGCCCGAAGGTGGTCCAGCCGGTAAAGGTGTCTCTGGCGATCAGACCGGTGACGCAGGTGGCGCTGGTGGAGGTGAACAGGGCGTCCAGCGCTCCGGCAGGCTCGCCCTTTGCGGCAAAGGGAAGCATCAGAAGCCCGGTTCCCAGCAGGATCATGACAAAAAAGCCCAGCGCGATCAGCCGCGCAGGCGTCAACCGTTTATGCTTCATATGCTGCCTCCTTTGAGAAATATTATGATAATGTTGGTTGCCGATGGCAGGAACATACTGTAAAATCCGCCGGCGGTATCATTCCGGTGCGGCAAAGCCGCCGCGTACCCGCCGTTTCGGAACGGTGGATGTCCCTCCCCTACAGACCGCGCAGGCGCGCCAGCGTTTTTTGCAGCGCGGGCAGCGCGTCGGCGGGCTCGGTCAGCTCCGCGACCGCCTGCTCCATCGGACACGGTCCCGTGCCCGCCCGGTTGAGGATCCTCGGGATCAGCGTGCCGTACTCCGCCGTCACGCCGTGTGCCGTCAGCAGGCGGTACGCCTCCTGCGACATCACTTCGCCGTAGACTTGTGACACGCCGCCGTACACCATCAGCATCGCCGCCGCTTTGCCGACCACGCGGTCCGCCGCGGCGGTCCCTTTCAGACACTCTCCGTTCTCCAGCCGTTCCACAAGGGGCGCGATGCCGGTCTTGCGGCTTGTCATGACTCTGTCCGCATCGCACAGGACGCAGGTATAGCCTTCGGTTTTCAGCAGCGCTTTTGCACGGTCAAATGCTTGCATAATTGTTCTCCCCGGTTCTATTTCAGCCGGCGCCTCAGCAAAAGCTGCGCGCACAGGCCGGTCAGTGCGCCGGTCGCCATGCCGCATAGCAGCAGGACCGGCAGATATAGGAGCAGCTCCTTTGTGCCGCTCACGGCGACGGCTACCGCCATCTGACCGAAATTGTGAAAGATACCCCCCACCACGCCCGCAATCCAGACCTGCTTCGCCTGCAAATGCGGACGCAGCAGCGCGATGGCGGCGAAGCAGCAAAGCCCGCCGCCGAGGGAATACAGCATCGCTGTGACTTGCCCGGAAAAGAGATTGCCCAGCACGATGCGCACCAGTAAGATCGCCAGTGCTTCCTTCCAACCCAGTGCGAACAGGGCGAATATCGTGATGATATTACTCAGTCCCAGCCGCAGTCCCGGAACGGGAATGGGGATGGGGATCTGAGATTCCAGGACGAAAATCGTCAACGCGACGGCAGCCAGCAGTGCCGATAATGCCAGACGGCGGGTGCGCAAGCCTATTGCACCTCCTCCGGGAAGAGCCGGTTGTGCAGCCGCTTTCCGGAAAGCAGGAAGTGCAGCGCCGTACCCATGGTAAGCAGCACGGCTGCCTCCCCCGCCGCTACATAGAGCATGTTCAGCCACAGCGGCGTGCCGACCAGATAGACCGTCAGCTCGCTGCCCACCAGCACGCCGTTCCAGAGCGCCGGCATCAGCAACTGCAGCAGCGGCAGCTTCCCTACCCGCAGACGGCGGAAGCGATACATACAGAGCGTGGACAGAAACGTGGCGACGGTCCCTACCATCCAGTCCAGCGGCAAAGTAGCGGCCGTAGAGATATTGTACAGCAGACAGCCAATGCTCAGTCCGCCCACGGCAGCGGGCGTATGCAATGCAAACACACACAGCATTTCGGAAAGACGAAACTGGATCAGCATTGAGGTCGTTCCGGGCAGCAGCAAATTTTGCAGATGGGTCAACAGGACATACAGCGCCCCCAGAACCGCGCCGTATACCAGGTTTCGGGTATAAGAATGCTTCATAATAATCTCCTTAGTTTTGTTTAAAGACAGGATGGTTTCGAACTGTCTGGAATGCGACTATTGTACAGGAAAACTGCCCGTCCGTCAAGTCCTGCCGCGCCGGAAGATGGCGCACAAGGCGGGAAACCCTGCGCGGCGCAATCTCCGATCGCACCGGCAAACAACAAAACAACCAAAAGGACCTCCTGAGATTTGTGCAATTTTCCGTGTTGCGGCATAAAAAGCTCCTGTGTTATGATATACTTAACAAGGTAGGCACGTCCACTCCACAAAATGGGCGCACGCCGCCAAGAAAGGAGAAAATCACCCTCCGCAGACTTGCGGTGCGGCAGTGTGGAGACCTGTCGCAATGCGCCGCGCTCCGTTGCGGGCGGGCGTGAGATACGGACAAGCGGAGGCTTCCGTATCAGAGTCGGTTGCATGGCAAGTGTAACACTGAAAAACATCAAGAAGATCTATCCGAACACAGAAGCAAAGAAGAAAAAGCGTAAAAAGGGCGAGCCCGAGGAAAAGAAGACTAACCTGCAAATCACTGACGAGGGCGTCGTTGCGGTGCAGGAATTCAGCCTTGAGATCGCGGACCGCGAATTCATCGTGCTGGTCGGACCGTCCGGCTGCGGCAAGTCCACGACTCTGCGCATGATCGCGGGTCTGGAGGAGATCACCGACGGTGAGCTGTACATCGGCGACCGTCTGGTCAACAATGTCGCGCCCAAGGATCGCGACATCGCCATGGTCTTCCAGAACTATGCGCTCTATCCCCACATGACCGTGTTTGAAAATATGGCTTTCTCGCTGAAGCTGAAAAAGGTTCCGAAGAAGGAGATCGAACAGAAGGTTCATGAGGCCGCGGAAATTCTCGGCATTACCGAGTACCTCGACCGCAAGCCGAAGGCGCTGTCCGGCGGTCAGCGGCAGCGTGTGGCCATCGGACGCGCTATCGTCCGCGATCCGCAGGTGCTGCTGATGGATGAGCCGCTGTCCAATCTGGACGCGAAGCTGCGCAACCAGATGCGTGCGGAGATCATTAAGCTTCGCAGCCGCATCAACACCACCTTCATTTACGTTACCCACGACCAGACCGAAGCAATGACCCTGGGCGACCGGATTGTCATCATGCGCGACGGCTTCATCCAGCAGATCGGCACGCCGCAGGAGGTGTTCAACCATCCGCTGAACCTTTTCGTCGCCGGTTTTATCGGCACACCGCAGATGAATTTCTTCCGCGATGCCAGACTGGTCAAAAAGGACGGGCGCTATGTCGTGGAACTGCTGGGCAGAGACATTGTGCTGGATGAGGAACGCCAGAAGCTGCTCGAGGAGCAGCAGAGGGCGGAGGGCAATGTCGTTGTCGGCATTCGTCCGGTGCATCTGTCCATGGCTGAGGACGGCTTCCCCGCGTCCATCGATGTTTCCGAGATGATGGGCAGCGAGATGCACCTACATATGAATGTCGGCGGGCAGGACGTCATCGCCATCATCCCGACGGCGGGGCTGAATCTGGACGCGGTCCGCAGCGGCAGCGAGGCGCATTTCACCTTTAATCCGAAGCTGATGCATCTGTTTGACCCCGAAACAGAGCAGAACCTGTTCATGCTCCCCTCCAGCATGCCGTCCATGCATTAAAATAATCGCAGGGAGGTTGCGGCGAAGTTGCCGCAACCTCCCTGCTGTATTTTTCGCAGACCGCCGACCGAAAGCAAACGGACGGCTTATCGTTCGATCTCCGTGATTTTGTCAATCCGGCGCTGATGCCGTGGGCTGTGGCTGAAATCTGTGTCCAGCCAGATATCCACCAGCTCCAGTGCCAGCATCGGACCGACAACTCCGGCGCCCAGCGCCATCATATTCGTATCATTGTGTTCTCTGGTCAGACGTGCGGACAGCGTGTCAGACAGCAGTGCGCAACGTACACCCCGTACCTTGTTGGCCGTGATGGATACGCCGATGCCGGTGGTACAAACCAGAATTCCCCGGTCGCATGCGCCGGACGCAACTGCCTCGGCCGCCGGGCGGGCGTAATCGGGATAATCACAGCTATCGAGGCTGTTCGTGCCGAAATCACAGCATTCAAAGCCGCGTTCCAGCAAGTGCTTCTTGATCTGTTCTTTCAAAGCAAGACCGCCATGGTCACAGGCAAGAGAAATTTTCATATGCAAAGACCTCCTGAAATATAAATCATAAAGATTTCCGTGCAAAACAGAGACGCTGCCGAAAGCACGGCAAGCCATCCGTGCCGCCGCGCACAAAAGCCGTTCCAAAACCAGCCCGACAGCAGCAGGAGCGGCAGCGCCAGATAATTCGCGCCGGAGCCCAGATACAGGGCAAAAAAGGAAAGCAGACAGAGCAGCAGCGACACAGTGCGGATATCCCGCTGACGGAACAACCCGTGCAGCAGCGGAATCAGCCACACCGCCCCTGCAAGCAGCGGACACAGCCTTTCCCATGAAACAGAGAAGAATACCTGCGTCGGACGCAGTATAGCCAGCCGCGCCAGCAGACGGTCGCCCAGCGTCTCATAAAAAGCAAAGGAGCGCAGAGCCTGCCACAGCTCCGTGCCGGTCAGTCCGGTGCAGAACAAAACGCTCCAAAGGGCGCCGAGGGGCAATGTCAGCAGCAGGGACAAAAACGGCAATTCCCCTCTCCGGCAACGGAAACTCAGCACAGCGATATACGCCGTAATGAACAGCGGCAGCAGCCACGCGACGCGCCAGTCCCGCAGGGCAATGCCATAGCAAAGTGCGGACAGCACCAGCCAAAGCCCCCGGAGCAGCCGCCGTTTCCCGACCGGTGCGGAGCACCAAAGCCAGAAAAACAGCAGAGCCAGTACCAGCAGTGCGGTCACCGCTGCGTTTTCTCGCACAAACACGGGCAGCAGACATGCCGCAGACAGTGCGGCGGGTGGTGCGCAGTCCATCAGACGCAGCAGCATAAACGCCGCTGCCGACAGCATCGCATAGGAAAGAAGCAACCAAAGTAATTGCTCCGGAAAGGTGCTGAAACAATCGGGCACCGTCAGAAAAAGGGGTACAGCGCCCAGCGCCGCGCCGCCCAACAGACCCAAAGGAAGCCACAGCGTGTCGAGCGGCATCAGTTGTCCGCACACCGGGGGCGAGAATTTCCGGACCTCGATTTTGCGGAACCATTCCGTCGTACCCCGCTTTGGGCGCAGCATGCGAAACCAAAGCACAGCGAACAGCAGGCAAAGCAGGGTAAGCGCAGCAGCAGCGGTCAGCGGAACCGCCTCGGCGCATACGAAAGAAACGCACCGAAGGAAAAAAGCCTCAATACCGTCAAGAGACCCAGGCATCCGATACACGCCTCCTTTCCCGCAAACTCATGATTCAATAGTATCATACTTTAGCAACAAGTGCAACCGCAAAATCAATCAGGGAACAGAGCGGTAAAAAGTCGCACAATTCATACTCGAATTCGACCGGAAATGATTGACAAACATACGCTTTTGTGGTATGCTTAAATAACATTAGTATCATGCAATTCTTATTTATACTACATAGAAAGCATAGAAAAATGGAGGTATTGTTATGAAAACAAAACCTAAGACAAAACCTGCGGCGAAGAAGACTGTATCGCGGCTGCAGGCCCTGCTGCTGGCGCTGATCACAGTCTTCTCCACGGTTGCCACAGTGAGCGCCGCGCACTCAGACGATGAGTTCCAGGACGCCCGAACGGGGATGACAGTCCGCCGGCTTAAAACCACACACGCCAAGAATGCCAGCGGTAACTATTTCTCCCTGTTTTACGGCTGCAATCCCTATACGGACTCTGGCAA